>DAISJF010000107.1:0-6682 GCA_036821625.1 Rhodanobacteraceae bacterium | reverse complement strand
GCGCGGCGGAAGATCGCGAGCGACACGCGCAGCGGCGCGAGCGCGAGGATCGGCGGGTTCGAGAGTTGCCAGCCGTCCGCGCCCGGCGTCGGCGCGAAATCCGGGCCCATGCGGAAGCGCGAATCCTGGTCGTGGCCCCACCATCCGGCGAAGCGCGGGCGATCGGTGCGCGCGTGGCGCTCGTGGACGAAACAGCCGGCCACCGCACCCGGACCCGAGTTGAGATACTTGTAGCTGCACCAGACGGCGAAGTCGCAGTCGATATCGTGCAGCCGGAGTGCGAGATTGCCCGCCGCGTGCGCGAGATCGAAACCGACCACGCAGCCCTTGCGGCGTGCGATCTCGGTGATCGCACGCAGATCGAACGCCTGACCGGTTCGGTACTGCACGCCGGGCAGCATCACGAGCGCGACACGCGCTCCGTGCTCGTCCAGCGCGCGCTGGATCGCCGCGTCCGAGATCGATCCATCCGCCTCGTCGCCTTCGATCTCGATCAGCGCCGTCGCCGGATCGTAACCGTGGAACCGGATCTGCGACTCGACCGCGTAGCGATCGGACGGAAACGCATGCTTCTCGATCAGGATCGCGGGCCGCTCCGCGGTCGGCCGGTAGAAGCTCACCATCATCAGGTGCAGATTGACGGTCAGCGAGTTCATCGCGACGACTTCGCCGGGCAGCGCGCCGACCAGGCTCGCCAGGTCCTCGCGCACGAACGCGTGATACGGCATCCACGGATGCCGGCCGTTGAAATGCGCTTCGACGGCGAGCCTCTGCCAGTCCTCGAGCTCCTCGATCAGCGCCGCATGCGTCGCCCTCGGCATCAGGCCGAGCGAATTGCCGCAGAAATACGCCTGCTCGGTGCCGTCCGCGTTGCGCGGAATCAGGAATTCGTCGCGGAACGAGGCGAGCGGGTCGGCGGCGTCTTCGGCCAGAGCGTGCGCCTCGGCGGCGTCGAGAGTCGTCGACATGGGGTTTACGACGCTCAGTGCTTCATCGAAGCGACGACGCTGCTGCACGACGCATCGAACGCGTCGGTCCAGTCCTTCGGCGTCGCGTCGATCAGCGGTCGTTGGCAGCGCACCTCGATCGCGACGTTGCCGGACATCTGGTAGGCATCGCGCACGAGATAGCGCGTCTTGTTGCGCGTGACGAAATAGCGATGCACCGACGTGTCCTTGTTCGACGCATCGGTTTCGTAGCCCGCCTGTCCCTTCGCGCGCTCGAACGCGTCGGTGACGAAGCCCTGGAAATCCGCCGCGGCCTTGAGGCTGCGCGTCTTCACGGTCACGCTGGCCGTGTCCTCGGTGCCTTGCGTCGCCGGATCGGGCACCTGGAAGATGACCGCCTGCGGATCGCCGTCGGCCTTCTCCATGATCGCGGTCCAGTCGGGCGGCACGTGGAAATGCACCTGGCCGGCGTTGAGTTCGTAGTCGGTCTTGGCCTGCGCGAGAGCGGCGCAGCAGGCGATGGCGAGCGGAAGCGCGATTGTTTTCATGGGGTCAGTCCAGCGTCGGTGCGAAGCGTTCGTGGGGAAGCGCGAGCCATTCGAGCGCGGTGCCGTGATAGAGCCGCGCCTCATCGGCGGCGGCGAGCCCGAGCGCGGCGATGCCGCTGCCGGGCTCCTGCTCGCCGAGCGGAAAAGGATAGTCCGTTCCGAGCATGATCGTGTCGACGCCGGCAACGTCGATCAGATAGCGCAGCGCCGCGTCGTCGTGCACGCAGGAGTCGAAGTAGAGGCGCCCGAAATACTCGCGCGGATTGCGCGCGTTGTCGGTCGCGACGAGATCGGGCCGCATGCGGAAGCCGTGCTCGATGCGGCCGATCGTGTACGGAAACGATCCGCCGCCGTGCGCGAAGCAGACCTTGAGCGACGGCAGCCGCTCGAGCACGCCGCCGAAGATGAGACAGCACGCCGCGCGCGATTGTTCCGCCGGCATGCCGACCAGCCACGGCAGCCAGTATTTCGGCATCGACTCGCGGCCCATCATGTCCCACGGATGCACGAGGATCGCTGCGCCGAGATCGGCCGCGGCCTCGAAGAACGGAAACAGCTCCGGCGCGTCGAGGTTCCAGTTTTCGCAGTGCGAGCCGATCTGCACTCCCTGGAGACCCAGTTGCTCGATACAGCGCTCCATTTCCTGGATCGCGAGCGTCGGCGCCTGCAGCGGCACCGTGCCGATGCCGGCATAGTGGCGCGGATACCTGCGGCAGATCGCGGCCGTGTGATCGTTGAGATGGCGATGCAGCTCGAGCGCCTGGCTCGGCTTTGCCCAGTACGAGAACAGGACCGGCACCGTCGAGACGACCTGCACGTCGACGCCGAACTTCGCGTAGTCGGCGATGCGTACTTCCGGATCGAACGCGTTCGCCCACACCTCGCGAAAGAACTTTCCGTCCTTGTAGATGCGATGCCGGCCTTCGGTGCGCACCATCACCGGAAAGCGGTCGTCGCCGTACTTGTCGGCGAGATTCGGCCAGTCCGGCGGCAGGATGTGGGCGTGGGTGTCGATCTTGAGCATCCGGCGAAGTTTAACCGGAGCGCGCAGCGAAGGTCCGCGCGGCACTGCTCGCGGCCGACCCGGTGAGCGGCGGCGCTCGCGCCCGGCGCGCGGGCGCGAGCCCCGTCAGTCGAAGCCGTCGGCAAAGATGCCGTCGGTCTGAAGCTCGTACGAGCCGATATCGGCGGCGGCGCCTGAGACGCGCGAGCGCCCGCGCTGGTCGGTGTCGAGCGCGGCGACGTTGTTGCCCGCGTCGACGGCCGGGCTTTCCGGCGGCAGCGCGTGCGTGCGCGTCGGACCGCCGTTGTCGGCCAGCGGCGCAAGCAGCGGATCGTCCGTGATGAAGGTCGAGGGCACGATGTGGCCGACCGTCGTCAAGAGGTCGTTGCCGCCGGTGACGGTCTCGAAGGCGCCGCTGTCCGTGTCGATGTCTGCTGCGAGATCAGCAACCGCCGCGGTGTTGTCGGCGAAGATCGAGCTTTGCAGAATGATCGTCAGGGCCGTCGACGGGCCGGTCTTCAGCACGCCGCCGACGTGGCCCGACTGCGCCGCGTTGAATGCGATGGTCGAGTTCGCGATGTTGATCGTGCCCGCGTTGTAGACGAGGAGACCGCCGCCGCTGGTCCGCGCCGTGTTGCTGGATAGGGTGCTGTCGACGAACTTGCAGTACGCGGGCTGGAAGAACGAACGCCGGCAATACCAGCCGCCGCCGAAATCCGCCGTGTTGCCGTCGATCGTCGAGCTCGTCGCCGCGGAAAATCCGAGCGCGAAAACGCCGCCGCCGCGTGCGGGGTTGCCGGTCGCCGTGTTGCCGCTGATCGTGCTGAGCTCTGCGGTGACGGCGTTGTACTGGGCGCTGATGCCGCCGCCGAGCGCGGGGCCGGCGCTGGCCATGACGGTGTTGTCGGCGACCGTGCTCGAATAGAGATGCACTTCATACGTCGCGGCGATCCCGCCGCCGTACGCACTCGTGGTGCCGTAAGCGCCGCACGAAACGACACGCGAAGCGCGCAGCGTGACGTCCACGAATGCTTCGATGCAGCCGCCGGCTGCGAAGTCCCCGGTCACGCGGCCGTGCGTCAGCGTAAGTCCGTCGATTTCGATGGAGGAGGCCCGGAAGATGCCGTCCTGATCGTTGCCGTCGATCGTCAACTGCTCCGCGCCCGGGCCGACCAGCGTTTCGTCGTTGACGCCGATGTCGATGACGCCCTGCTCCAGCGTGATCGTGCCGCAGGTCAGCTGGCTCAGGTCGATCGTTGCACCGGAAGGCGCCGACATCATCACGCTGCGCAGCGTGCCGGAGCCGCCGTCGTCGGCGCAGCTCGTCACCGGCAGCATCGTGCCGGTCGTGCGAGGGCCGGCTGCGCCTGCGAGCGGGCTCGTCAGCAGGCTTGCGAGGCAGAAGGCGAGCGGCGCGTGGCGCAAGTGCAGGTCAACGGCACGATTCGAATGCTTCAGTGCGCAATTCCACGACATTGAGGGCGACTCTGCACGAACGAGGCACACCCATTGTGACGCGCCCCGGATAGATGTGCCATACGCGCGATAGGGATCTTTACATTTGTTCATCCGATCGAAGCGGTTGCGGTTTCGTGCCGGCGCTGGCGCACCAGATGCGCCAGCGTATCGACGCTGTCCGTGATGCGGTCGCAGGCGTCGGCGATCGCAACCGCAACGTCGTGCATCCCGTCGTCGCCGCGAACCGCAGCGAGCGTTGCGGCGAGCTCGCGCTCGCTGCCGCGCAGGCGTTCGACGTTCGGCGCGGAGCCGAGGCGCAGGCTCGCAGCGATCGCGGACAGGTTCGCGTCGACGCGCGAAGCAAACGCGAGAACCTTGTCGCGCTCCGGCACCGCGGGCGCATCGTCGAGCACGGCTTCGAGCGCCATGTTGGCGCGGATGAAGCGGTTCGCGTTGGCGAACACGCTTTCGCCGAAGGCGAGCAGCGCGCGGTCGCGGCCCGGCTCGCCGCGCAGGCGCTCGAGCGAGGCCTGCGCATTGGTACGCGCGCTCCGCGCGGCCGAACGCGCGGCCGCACGCGCTGCAACATCGCCGCCAAGCAGGGCGACGAGGTGCGCGCGGTAGGCGTCGATCATGCGCGCGATCGCGGCCGGCACGCGCTGGCTCTCCCAGCTCGGCCAGAGAACGTAACCGGCCAGCGCGAGCGCGCTGCCGATCCCGGTTGCGATGCCGCGGGCGAGCATGGTTCCGCCCGGCGCGATCCCGTCGAACGAGAGCAGGATCACGACGAGGCCGGTCAGCAGCGTGACGCCGATGCCATAGTGCACCGTGGTCAGCAAGCGGAAGCCGACGCACAGGATGGCAAGGAGCGCCAGACGTTCCCAGTCGCTGCCGAACGCGTAGTGCACGAGCGCGGTCGTGAGCACGAGCCCGAGCATCGTGCCGGCGACGCGCAGCAGACCGAAGCTGAAAGTGCCGGCGAAATCCGGTTTCAGCACGATCGCGGTCGTCATCGGAATCCAGTAGCCGTGCGGCAGCCCCGAGGCACGCTCGCCGACGACAGCGATCGCGAGGCATACGCCGCAGCGAACCGCATGGCGAAACGCGATCGACGACAGCGAAAAATTCGCGCGCAGGATCGCCAGGGCATTGCGTTGACGCAGCGTGCGCGGCAGACGCGCTTCCGCGGCGACGGCGCGCAGATCGCCGCGGCTGCCGGCGAAGTCCGTGTTGCGCAGGGCCGCGCGCAGCTGGCCCGCCAGACCGTTCGCGCGGGCCAGCGCGATCGTCAGCGAGCGCCTTGCGCGGTGATCCGTCGCTCGCGCGGCGATCTTCTCGAGCGCGTCGCGCGCGGAATCGAAACCCTCCATCGCCGCCGACGCGGCGAGCGGGCTTGCGCCGCGCTCGAGCGCATCGGCGAGCGCGCGCAGCGCGCGCGCGGCGTACTCGCGCAGGCGGGCCAGAGTCGCGTTGACGTTGGCGTCGTCGATCGCGCCGCCGAGGTCGCCGAGCGCGAGCAGCTCGCGACGGATCCGCTCGACGATGCCGGCGAGCACGCGGAACGTTTCCATGACCTCGCCGCGCGCGCGATGCGCGCCGTGCAGCAGACTCTCGACATCGAGCAGCGCCTGCGTCACGGGCGGCGCCTGTGCAAGATCGGCTGGCTGGCGCGCGCTCCTCGCAAGCTCGGCGCACAGCGCGGCGAGCGCGTGACGCTCCGGCCGGTAGCGCTGCAGCGGCCATGCGGCGATCGCAAGCAGCATCTGCAGCAAGCCGCCGGCGAAGATCAGCAGCGCGGCGTCGAGCGCGCCCGCGGGCGTGCGCGGCGTCGCCGCGGTGACGACGAGCAAGATCATGCTGGTGAGGCCGGCGCGGCCCGCATTCGGGCCGAGCGCGACGAGCAGCCCGCCGGCGACGCCCCATACAAGCGCCGCGATCGCCATCAGCGGCGTGCTCGCGCCGAGCGCGCTGCCGGCAAACGCCGAGACGCCGGCCGCAAGCGCGGTCAGCAGCATGCGCTGCATGCGCAGCCGGTACGGACCCGGCTGATCGAGGAACATCGTATTCAGCGCGCCGGCGGAGATGCCGAGTCCGATGCCGGCGTGACCGGTCGCAATTCCGACGCCGAGCGGAACGACGACCGCAGCCGCGTTGCGCAGCGCGACGCGAAACGGCACGTCGCGCGGCTTGAGGCGAATGAGCGGAGCGAGCATGCGCCAGTATCGCCCGGCTTCCCCTCTCCCGCTTGCGGGAGAGGGTAGGGTGAGGGCAAATCGGAGCGACCGCTACATCTTCAAAGAGCAAGGATCTGGAAGGGCCGACGCAAGCCTTCCCTCAGCCTCACCCTCTCCCGCGAGCGGGAGAGCGGCTCACGCGGCGTACTTCTCCGGCGCCGGATTCACATGCCCGCACGCCTTGCACGTCCGCGCATCGAGCGAGCGGTAGAAATGCTCGAACACGGCCGGGAAGTCGGTCTCGATGTTCACGAGCGGGAAGAACTCCTCGTAAAGCTTGTGGTTGCAGCGCTCGCAGAACCAGAGCAGCCCGTCCAGCTCGTTCGGCAGACGCTTGCGCTCGATGACGAGCCCGATCGAGCTCGGCATGCGCTGCGGCGAATGCGGCACGCGCGGCGGCAGGTAGAACACCTCGCCGGCGCGGATCGGGATGTCGCGCGCCTGCCCGTCCTCCTGCACCTTGAGCACCATGTCGCCCTCGAGCTGGTAGAA
>DAISJF010000106.1:0-6694 GCA_036821625.1 Rhodanobacteraceae bacterium | reverse complement strand
CGCCGGCGCGGATCGGAATGTCGCGCGCGCGCCCGTCTTCCTGGATCTTGAGCACCATCTCGCCTTCGAGCTGATAGAAGAATTCGGGGCCTTCGTCCCAGTGATAGTCGGTGCGCGCGTTCGGGCCGCCGACGACCATGACGATGAAATCGCCGTCGACGACGCACTTGTTGCCGACCGGCGGCTTCAGCAGGTGACGGTTCTCGTCGATCCAGCGCTTGAAGTCGAATGGAGGGGTTAGCGGCATGGCCTTCATCATACCGCGGCGCCATACCGGAAGATTGAGCCACGAAGGACAAGAAGGCTCTCAACGCCTTCTTCGCGCTCTTCGTGTCCTTCGCGGTTCAATCTTTTCCAGCGAAACGCCGCATCTACGAACGCATCACCGCGACGCACTTGAGCTCGATCGCGATCGGTGTCGGCAGTGCGGTGATGCCGAGCGTGGTCCGGCATGGCGCGGTCGCCGGATCGGAAAAGTACTCGGCGTAGACGCGGTTGTAGGCGGCGAAGTCGCGCGTCATGTCGGTGAGGAAGACGGTGACGTCGATGAGATCCTGCCAACGCGCGCCGCTCGCCTCGAGTATCGCGCGCACGTTGGCGAAGACCTGGCGGCACTGTGCTTCGATGTCGTAGCGGATGAGTCTGCCTTCGGCGTCGTGGACGTTGCCCGGAATATCGTTCGATCCCGGCCGGCGCGGGCCCACGCCCGACAGAAACAGCAGATTACCGGCGCGTCGCGCATGCGGATACGCGCCGACGGGTGCCGGCGCGGCCGACGTGAGCACCGTTTCTCCGGTCACGGCGATGCGCCGTTCAGCGTCGAGGTACCTTCGACGGTGATGTCCTGTCGATACAGCGTGCGGTTGGCTTCGTTCGTGCTGAGGACGTGATACGTGCCGGGACGAAGATACAGGTTCGCTTGCGTCACGCCGTGGCTGCCCATGATCAGGCGGTCCTCGAGGCGCTCGGCCTTCTCGACCGGATTCAACACGAGGCGGTCGGCCGGGATCGCGTCGTCGCCTTCGTTCGCGTAGCGTGCTTCGATGAGGCACGGATACTCGTTCTGGCAGAACGTGCTGCCGCTGACCGAGTACGGCTTGCGCAGCCCGCCGAGCGCGAGCCACGTCGGACGGTCGGACTGGATCACGTCGGGCGGAAAGAACACGCTGACGTCGTAAGCCTTCGCCTTCAACGACCACGGCTTGCCATCCTTGTCGACGAACACGAGCGGCACGGTCGGTTTCAGCGCATCGACGACGGCGTGGTAGTACGGATGATTCTCCGTGCCGGGCGGATGCTCGATCATCATCGTCTGCTCGACGGTCAGGGGATCGATGCCGGACAGCTTGCGGAAGTGCTGGGCCATGCTCGATCCGCCGAGGAACTTGCCGTTTTCCTGGATGTGTGCGTAGCCCGCGTTGACGACGACGCGCGCGTTCGGATCGTTCTTGAACACGCGCTCGTACAGGTTCTTGGCCTGATCGTACTCGCGCACGTCGCCGTTGCCTTCCTTCTCGCTTTCGTAGCCGACCACTTTGTAGCCGAGCTTGAGCGCAGTGCGCACCATTTCCCCGCTGATCGGCTCCATTGTGTAGAAGCCGCTCTTGGGCGTCGGGTAGCCGCGTTTCTGCAGGTCGGTGTCGCTCGCGTAGACGGTTTCCGCGGCGAAGTAGTTGTAGCCTTCGGCGCGCAGGCGGGACAGTAGCTCGACGGTGAGCGTGCGCGTGACCGGAACGTTGTGCGCCTCGTTGAAGAAGATCGCCTTGCGGCCCTTGGCGAGCTCGGCGACTTCGTCAATCGCGGGCTTGGCGGAATAGCCGCCGGAAAGCGGCGAGCTGTTGTCGTCGGAAGCCGGCAGCTGGCGGATCGAATAGGCGTCGTGCGCGCCCTGATAGTCGCCGACGAAGCTCTGGTACCAGCTCATGTACTGGCCGAACACGACGCGGAACGCGTGGTTCGGATTGCCGCGGTAAGCATCGCGCATGGCCTTGAACTGCGCGAGCAGGCCGTTGCGCTTGAGCGCCTCGGTGTACACCTTTTCGGACTGTTCGAATGCGACTTTCTGCTGCTGTTGCCATTCGTACGGCGACAGCTGTTGCTCTTCGGCGGCCCACGCGATCGAAGCCGAGAGCGCCGCGGAAATCATCAGACAAACGCGCATCAATTCCTCCTGTCGCCGCCAGAGGCGGCCGCGCCTCAGGGTGTCCGCACACCGAGCGCCGCGAGCGCCGCGGCCGCCGACGGCGTGGTTTCCGCTCGCGAGGCGATTTCGAGACCGAGATCGCTGACGAGCCCGTCGGCGAGACCGTAGATCCAGCCGTGCACCGTGAGCGGCTGGCTCCGGTCCCACGCATCCTGCACGACGGTCGTCTGGCAAACGTCCACGGCCTGCTCGATCACGTTCAGCTCGCAGAGTCTGGCATGGCGTGCCGCCGGATCGGCGATGCGCCGCAACGTTTCGGCGTGCTTGAGCGCCACGTCGCCGACGTGGCGCAACCAGTTGTCGACGAGCCCGAGTCGCCTGTCCTCGAGCGCGGCGAGCACGCCGCCGCAGCCGTAATGGCCGACGACGATGATGTGCTCGACCCTGAGCACGTCGACCGCGAACTGAATCGTGCTGATGCAATTGAGATCGGTGTGCACGACGACGTTGGCGACATTGCGGTGCACGAACACTTCGCCCGGCGCCATGTCGATGATCTGGTTCGCCGGAACGCGCGAATCCGAGCAACCGATCCAGAGGTACTTCGGGGCCTGCTGCTCGGAGAGGCGGCGGAAATAATCCGGATCCTGCCGCCGCAGGCCTTCGGACCACATCCGGTTGCGTTCGAGCAGATGCTTCAGGTTCGGCATGCGTGCGTCACGAGTCCGTTTTCCCGAGCCGGATGCAGATGTTCTTCGACTCGGTGAAGAAGCGTAGCGCATCGACGCCGCCTTCGCGGCCGACGCCGGAGTTCTTGACGCCGCCGAACGGCGTGCGCAGGTCGCGCAACAGCCAGCAGTTGATCCAGACGATGCCGAACTCGAGCGCGGCGCCGACGCGATGCGCGCGGTCGAGGTTCGAGGTCCACAGCGATGCGGCGAGTCCGTAGCCGGTGCCGTTCGCGATCGCGATCGCCTCGGCTTCGTTCTCGAACGGGATCAGCGTGACTACCGGGCCGAAGATTTCCTCCTGGTTCGTGGCGGAATCGGGCGCGATTCCTTCGATCACGGTCGGCGCGACGAACCAGCCGCCGGCGCAGCGGCCCTGCGGATGCAACACGTCGCCGCCGAACAGCACGCGTCCGCCTTCGGCGCGCGCACGCTCGATGCAGGCGACGACCTTGTCGAAATGCGGTTTCGAGACCAGCGCGCCGAGATCGATGGCCGCGTCCTCGGGATCACCGACACGGAGCGCGCGCACCTTGTCGAGATAGCGTTCCTTGAATCTCTCGTAAATCGAACGCTGCACGAGCAGGCGCGAGCCGCACAGGCAGATCTCGCCCTGATTGGCGAAACCCGAGCGCACGATCGTGTCGAGATTCGCGTCGCTGAAGTCGAAATCGGCGAACACGATCGCCGGATTCTTGCCGCCGAGCTCGAGCGAGAGCTTCTTGAATTTCGGCGCGGCCGCCCCGGCGATCGTCGCGCCGGTGCGCGTGCTGCCCGTGAACGAGATGGCCTTGACGTCGGGGTGCTCGACCAGCCGCTGGCCGACGCCCGGACCGGTGCCCTGCAGGATGTTGAAGACGCCGGGCGGAAAACCCGCCTCGATCGAAAGCTCGCCGAGGCGCGCGGCCGTGCATGGCGTGATTTCGGACGGTTTCGCGACAACCGCGTTGCCGGCTGCGAGCGCCGGCGCGATCTTCCACGTGAAAAGATACAGCGGCAGATTCCACGGCGAGATGCACGCAACGACTCCGAGCGGCTGGCGCAGCGTGTAGTTGAGCGCGCGATCCTCCATCGGATGCGCCTCGCTCGGCCATTGCGTGATCGCCGCGGCGAAAAATCGCAGGTTCGACACGGCGCGCGGAATGTCGAGCGTCTTCGCGAGCTTCACGGTCTTGCCGGCATCGCGCGATTCGAGCTTCGCCAGCGGGTCGAGATCGCGCTCGACGAGATCGGCGAGGCGGTTCAACAGCCGCGCGCGTTCATCCTTGGGCGTCGCGGCCCAGCCGGGCGCCGCGCGCCGCGCCGCGGCGACGGCGGACTCGACGTCCGCGGCGTCGGAATCGGGACAGCGCGCGAACACGGCGCCGGTCGCCGGCTCGTACACGTCGAGATACGCGCCGCGGGCCGGCGCGACGATGCGGCCGTCGATTAGATTGCCAAGCGTCATCAGAGGGCTCACCTCGCCAAGCTTAGCGGGTTCGGCGAGATCGCGTGATGCCGTGCGTGCGCATCGATGACGCCCGCGCGCTATAGTCCTCGTCCACGAACATGCGTCGCTTCCTGCTCGTATTTCTGGCGATTGCCGCTGGCGCGTGCGCTGCGCATCAGGCGGCGACCACGGACGTTCCCGCAACTCCAGCCGAAGAGCCCGTCACGTGCCGGAGCGACAAGGACTGCCCGGTCATGGCCTGTGGCCCCTGCACGCCGGGAAGTCCGATCACGAAAGCGATGTTCCCGGGTCCTACCTGCGCGGTGAATCCGTGCGTGGACGCGAGCTCGGTCTGCAATGCGCAGCATCGCTGCGAGATCGGACCCGGCACGCGCAAGAATCCTGCCGTCTGGAAGCGACCGTCGCATTGATCGTCGCGTCGTCCGCGCGCTCGTCCCGCGCTCAGAGCGAAAGCGTGCGGCCGCCGTCGACGGGGACATTGATTCCGTTGACGTAGCCCGCAGCGGGCGTCGCCAGGAACGCGATCACTCCCGCGATGTCGGACGCTTCGGCGAAGCGCCCGAGCGGAACCCCCGCGAGCATCGTCTTCGCGATTTCGTCTTCGCTCTTGCCGGTCGCCTTGCTGCGGTCGGCCAGGATCTGCTCGAGCCGCGCGGTCTTCGTGTACCCGGGCAGCACGTTGTTGACCGTGATGCCGGACGCACCGAGCTCGGTCGCGAGCGTCTTCGCCCAGCTCGCCATCGCACCGCGGATCGTGTTGGAGACGCCGAGATTCCGGATCGGTTCCTTCACCGACGTCGAGATCACGTTGATGATCCGGCCATAGCCCGCGCCCTGCATGCCGGGCAGCACGGCCTGCAGCAGGATCTGCGCCGCCATCACGTGCTGGTTGAACGCGATCCGGAAATCGTCGAGCGCGGCCGTATGCGCGGGGCCGCCGGGCGGACCGCCGGTATTGTTGACGAGGATCTGCACCGCGTGCGCGTTGGCGGTCGCTTCGACCTTGGCACGCAGCTCCGCGTGCTCGTTCATGTCCGCAGCGATCGTCGCGTGCGTCTGCGCCTTGTGCGCGCGCGGCAACGCGCCGAGCGCGCGGTCGAGCGCGTCGCGCGAACGCGCGAGCAGCGTGACATCGGCGCCGAGCTTTGCAAGCTCGATCGCAGCCGCGTGGCCGATGCCCTGCGAGCCGCCGCAGACGAGCGCGTGTTTGCCGGTGAGATCGAGGTTCATGGTCGCCCCCTTGGCGACATTCGAGCTTGCAGTCTACGGCATCGACTCAATGCCGCGGCGGCAGTTTCGCGACCATGCGCGGTATCAGCTCCTCGTCGCTGTCGCCTCGCGGCGGCTCGATCTCGTCGAGATCGAAGCCGAGCAGCGCCGCGTCTTCTTCGTCGAGCCCGTCGTACGCACGAAATTCCGCATCGAGCAGCGCCATGCGTGCCTGCGTTTCGTCGTCGTAGCGCAGCGTGTTGCCGTCGCTGTCGAAGACCTCGGCGATGCCGGCGTCGGTCATCGTGAGCCGCGCCCAGATCAGCGTGTCGCCGATCGCGGCGATCCACCATTGCGGGTTGCCGCTCATCGCGTGCCTCCGACGATGGCGAGCAGCTGGGAAATGCCCAGGATCACGATACCACCGACGATCGCCCATGCGCCGACGGTTCCGGGAAACGCCAGCACGTTGAGATCCGCGTCGCGCGCGGCGCGCCAGCGGGCGCCGAGATAGAAGAAAAGGGCGCGCGGCGCGATCAGCACGTTGCCGATCGCCTTGCGCATGTCGGGATGATGGTCGCGCAGGTGCACGGCGACGAGCATCCAGACGATCACGTAGGCCGTGAGGCCGGCGACGACGAGGCCGAGGCCCATGATGAGGAGGAATTCGCGCGCCGCGAGCATCGGACGCTCTCGGACTTATTCCGTCATCCCGGCGAAAGCCGGGATCCATTTTGATCCTGCTCCTCGGCGCACCGCCGAAAGCGAAAAGCAGAATGGGTTCCGGCTTTCGCCGAAACGACGAAGGGCGAAGTGCGGGTCCGTCCTGGCGAACATCTCAGAATTCCGCAAGCCCTGCTGCTCGCGGATACGGATGCGCGTCGCGAATGTTCGCGAGCCCGCAGACATAGACGACCAGCCGCTCGAAGCCCAACCCGAAGCCCGCGTGCGGCACCGTGCCGTAGCGGCGGAAATCGCGATACCACTCATAGTGCTTCGGATCCAGGCCGAACTGCGCCATGCGCTTGTCGAGCATGTCGAGACGTTCCTCGCGCTGCGAGCCGCCGATGATCTCGCCGATGCCGGGCGCGAGCACGTCCATCGCGGCGACGGTCTTTCCGTCGGCGTTCTGGCGCATGTAGAACGCCTTGATGTCCTTCGGGT
>DAISJF010000105.1:0-6704 GCA_036821625.1 Rhodanobacteraceae bacterium | reverse complement strand
CCCTGCCCCGCGATGTCGAGATCGTCGAGCAGGATGCGCACGCGCACGCCGCGATCGGCCGCGGCGACGATGCGCTGCGCCATCAGGCGCCCCGTCGCGTCGTTGTTGAAGATGTAGTACTGCAGATCAAGCGAGTGCTCGGCATGATCGATGAGCACGATGCGGCTCATCAGCGCGTTCGTGTTGCTGATCAGCGGCCGGAATCCGGATTGGCCGGCGTGGGCCATCGTCTCGGATTCCACATAGCGCGTCGACGGAGTGTCCGCGACCGGTGCCAGCGCGGTCGAAGGCTGTTTCGGCAGGTTGGTGCGCAACGTCGCGCAGCCGCCGCCGAGCGCAGCGATCAACGCGAGCGCGAACAGGCGGGCGATTGCGGCACGAAAGCGGAGTGCGGACGGCATGACGGGCGCTATTTGCCCATCGAAACGCTGAATGGATCGTTGCCGGCCGGACGTCGTCGCGCGGACGCGCGTCAGGCGGGTTCCCGACCTCCGATCCGGGCCTCGCGGCCCTCGATGCGGCGATAGACGCGCCAGCTCGCGAATCCGAGCGTCGTGGCCGTCGCACCCGTCAGCGCCAGCGGCAGCACGCCGCCGGAAACGAGCGGCGAGATCGCTCCCGCGAGCAGCGCGCTGATGACCAGGCTCACGAACGCCTGCACCGAGGACACTGCGCCGCGATGCAGCGGGAAGCGGTCGAGCAGCAGCAGCGTCAGCGTCGGGAAGTTCATGCCGATGCCGATCGCGTGCAGTCCGATCGGCAGGACCGACCAGGGCAGACGCGCCTGCGGCAGGACCAGCGCGAGCGCGACGTTGATGGCCGACGCGCCGAGCATGATCAGGTAGCCGAGACGTACCGTCGCCGTCGCGCTGAGCCGGCCGGCGAGCCGGCCGGACAGGAACGCGCCGGTCATCATGCCGCTGATTGCGGGAATGAAGAGCCAGGCGAAGTGCTGCGCATCGAGCTTGAGGATCTGGAGCACGAACGCGGGTGCCGAGGCGATGTAGACGAACAGCGCGTTGAAGTTCAGCGTGCCGGCCAGCGTGAGCGGCAGGAACGCGCGGTCGCGTCCGATCCGGCGATAAGTCGTCGCGAGCTCGTCGAACGAGAGCGGCACGCGCCGTTCGAGCGGGTGCGTTTCCGGCAGCCACGCGATGCACACGAGCCACAGCGCCGCCGCGAATCCGGCGAGCAGCCAGAAGATCATCGACCAGTGCGCGAACGCGACGACCCAGCCGCCGACGATCGGAGCGATCGCGGGCGCGATGCCGAAGATCATCGATACGGTCGCCATCAGCCGCTGCGCGTCGACGCCTTCGAAGCAGTCGCGAATGATCGCGCGTCCGACGATCAGGCCCGCACCGGCCGAGATGCCCTGCAGTGCGCGGAACGCAAGCAGCCAGCCGATGGTGCCGGCCAGCGCGCAGCCGACCGACGCCAGCGCAAACACGGCGACGCCGGCCAGAATGACGCGGCGACGGCCGAGACTGTCGGACAACGGCCCGTGGAACAGCGACATGATCGCGTACGCGATCATGTAGACGCTGATCGTCTGCTGCATCGCGAGCGGCGTCGCACCGAGCTCGCGCGCGATCGTCGGAAACGCGGGGAAGATCGTATCGATCGAGAACGGCCCGAACATCGCGAGCGCGGCGAGCAGCGGTGCCAGCCGGCGCCGGCGCGGTGGGACCGTCGATGTCATCGGGTGCGTGGGTTCCGCGCTCTGTTGGCGCGTGTGCGGCGATTGCGCTAGCATAGCGGGGCAATTCAGGAGATGGCATTCCTCCTCGAACCGCCGCAAGGCTGATGATGCCTGACTAGTTTCCCGGAAATCGGGGGACGCTCAGGCATCCGTCGCAGACAGCCGCGGATTGCTCGCGCGTATTCCCGCTTCCGGGTTGGAACCACCGACCGGGAGCATCATGAATCTCGCCTCGTTTCTTGCCGTGGGTTTCGGTGCCTTTGCCGGCGCGGTCGCGCGCTGGCTGCTCGGCATCGCGCTGAATCCGATCCTGCCGACGTTGCCGCTCGGCACGCTCGCCGCGAATCTCGCGCGCGGCCTGGTCATGGGCGCTGCGCTCGGTCTCCTCTCGCATTCTGAGGCGCTGCCGATCGCGTGGCGGCTCGCGATCACGACCGGGTTTCTCGGCGGGCTCACCACTTTTTCGACGTTTTCCGGCGAGACCGTAACGCTGTTCCTGCGCCAGCAGTACGGCTGGACCGTCGCGATCATCGTTTGCCACGTACTGGGCTCGCTGCTGATGACCCTGGCCGGGATCGCAATGGTCCGGGTCGCGCTGCGCTCGTGGACCTGAGGAGAACGCCGATGAAAGGCTGGTCGCTGCGTTTCTACATGCACGAAAACCAGAAGCATCGCGGAGTACTGCTGTACGAATGGCTGCTCGATCAGGCCCGGCGACGCGGGATCCACGGCGGCTCTGCGTTTCGCGCGATCGCCGGATTCGGGCGCCACGGCGTGCTTTCCGAGCAGCACTTCTTCGAGCTCGCCGGCCAGCTCACCGTGCTCGTCGAATTCATCGCGACCGAGCGCGAGACGGACGAGCTGCTGCGCATCGTGCGCGAGGACGGCGCGCATCTTTTCTACGCGCGCTTCCCCGCCGAGTTCGGCATCATCGACGAAGCCGATCGCGACGACGACGCCGATCGCGGTGCAAAGCCATGACCGACGTCTACGTGCTGGCCTCGGTATGGATCGGCCTCGCGTTGATCGCGACGCTGCTCTCGATCTGGCTGCGCATCGCCACGGCGATGAGCGAGATCATCGTCGGCACGGTCGCGCAGCTCGTCATCGGCGCGCTGCTCGGCGCGCACTTCCTCGGCACCGACGACGGCTGGGTCAAGTTCCTGTCCTCGATCGGCGCGGTGCTGCTGACGTTCCTCGCCGGCATCGAGCTCGATCCGGATCAGCTTCGGCGCAACTGGAAGGAAGCAGGGGTGATGGGCCTGGTCGGATTCTTCGCGCCGTTTCTCGGCTGCGCCGGAGTCGCCTACTACGTGCTGCACTGGAGCGGACCGGCAAGCTGGCTGGCCGGCGTCGCGCTGTCGACGACATCGGTCGCGGTCGTCTATGCGGTCATGCTCGAGCTCGGCCTCAACCGCACGGCCTATGGCAAGGGCATCCTCGCCGCGTGTTTCGTCAACGACCTTGCGACCGTGATTGCGCTGGGCCTGCTGTTCGCGCCGTTCACCGCGAAGACGCTGGTGTTCGTCACCGCAAGTCTCGTCGCGTTTGCGATCCTGCCCTGGCTGACGCCGCGATTCTTCGGCCGTTACGGCAACCGTCCGTCGGAGCTCGAGGCGAAGTTCCTGCTGTTCGTGCTGTTCGCGCTCGGAGCGCTCGCGCTCTGGTCCGGCAGCGAGCCCGTGCTGCCGGCCTACATCGTCGGGATGATCCTCGCCGGAACGGTGGGCAAGGATCACGCGCTGATCCGCCGCCTGCGCACGCTGACGCTCGGCCTGCTGACGCCGTTCTATTTCATCCGCGCCGGCTCGTTCGTGTCGCTGCCTGCGCTGGCGGCGGCGCCGCTGGTGTTCGTAATCCTTCTGGTGGCCAAGATGGTGACCAAGTTCGGCGGGGTATTCCCGGTCACGCGCTTCTACAAGCAGCCTCAGCCGGAAGCGATGTACACGACGCTGATGATGTCGACCGGGCTCACGTTCGGCAGCATCAGCGCGCTGTACGGATTCACGCACGGCATCGTCGATCAGGCGCAGTACTCGTTTCTGGTCGCCACCGTGGTCGGCAGCGCGGTCGTGCCGACGCTGATCGCGAACGCGTTCTTCATGCCGCACCACCTGCTGCCGAAGGACGAGGTCGTCGCACCGGGTTCATGAGACGGGATCCGCCCCGCGAAGCTCGGTCTCGCCGGCGCGGCGGAGGACGCGCGCCGCTGAACCGCAGCTGCACCCCGGCGGACGCGGATTTGGGGACGGTCACGCCGGAGGGTTATGCTTCGCACATGCTCATCCAGGGGCTGCCGAGGACACGTTCGCGCGCACATGCGCGCATCGAATCGCTGCTCGGTCTTGCCGGCGTGCGCATCGACGGCGATGCGCCCACCGACATCCGCGTGCACGATCCGCACCTCTACTCGCGCATTCTCGCGCACGGTTCGCTCGGCCTCGGCGAAGCGTACATGGACGGCTGGTGGGACGCGGACGATCTCGACGGCTTCCTTTTCCGCCTGCTCGATACGCGTCTGGACGAGCGCGTCGGCGGATTCGAGGATACGTGGCTCTACGTCAAGTCGCGATTCCTGAACCTGCAACGCGGCCGGCGCGCCTACGTGGTCGGCGAGCGCCACTACGATCTCGGCAACGACCTATTTCAGGCGATGCTCGGCAAGCGGCTGGTGTACAGCTGCGGGTACTGGAAGGACGCCGCGGATCTGGACGCCGCACAGGAGGCGAAGCTCGAACTGATCTTCCGCAAGCTCGGCCTCGAGCCCGGCATGCGCGTTCTGGACATCGGCTGCGGCTGGGGCGAAGCGCTCAAGCTCGCGGCGGAGCGCTACGGCGTCTCCGGCGTCGGCGTGACGGTCTCGCAGGAACAGGCCGACTACGCGCGCGAAATCTGCCGCGGCCTGCCGGTCGAGATCCGCCTCGCGGATTACCGCACGCTCGACGAGAAGTTCGACCGCGGGTTCTCCATCGGCATGTTCGAACATGTCGGCGTCAAGAACTACCGCACGTATTTCGACGTCGCGCGGCGCTGCACGACCGACGACGGTCTGTTCGTGCTGCATTGCATCGGCTCGAACGTTTCGTCGAACCACACCGATCCGTGGATCGCGAAATACATCTTCCCGAACTCGATGGTTCCGTCGGCCGAGCAGATCGCGAACGCGAGCGAAGGCATTTTCGTCACCGAGGACTGGCAGAACTTCGGCGCCGACTACGACCGCACGCTGATGGCCTGGCGCGCGAACTTCGAGCGCGCGTGGCCGTCCCTCGAGTCGCGCTACGGCGAGCGCTTCCGGCGCATGTGGCGGTTCTATCTCTCCGCGTCGGCCGCCGTGTTCCGCGCACGGCGCGACCAGCTGTGGCAGCTCGTCATGTCGCCGCGCGGCGTGCGCGGCGGCTATCGCGCGCCGCGCTGAAGTTCCGGTTCCCGTTTCTGCGATCTAGCGGACCGTCTTGAACGTATTCGCGACGGCCGCATCGAAATCGGCGTCGATCTTCGCGCCGCCCATGGCCGCGTCGTCGATATGCAGCTTGCCGGCGAGATGGTCGGCCGTCTTGGTCGAGAGCGAGAACGCTTCCGCGCGCGTCCCGCCCGAGTACTGTGCGAGACCGCCGTTCAGCGTCACCCAGTAGCCGAGGTGCGGCGCGTCGGAGAAATCGACTGCCGCACCGTCCGTGAGCGCGCCGTCGGCGCACGACAAGGTTTTGCACGCCTTGATCGCGGCCGAGACGTCGGCGCTGGAAAGGTACAGGCGGAGCAGCGTCTTGCCCGCGTTCATTTCGTCCGGACCGCGCACGAGCACGGCGCTCTTGACCGTGGCCGAATGCTTGCCGACCGTGATCGATCCGCTCGCGTGATCCGCTGCGGCCGCGTTGGCGCAGGCAGCGGCCAGCATCAGCGCACACAGCCGATGCGAACGGTGCGGGCCGCGCGCGCAAAGCCTCTCGGTCGAACTCTTCATATCGTCTCTCCCTGTGCGTGATGGTGGGCCGCGCCGTCGGGCGCGGCGATGCGGGACGAAGAACGTCACGCGGCGCGTGCGCGTTGCCGGCTCACGAGCGCATCGATCAGCGCAGCGAGCGCGTTGACGGTTTCGGTGCGCGCGACCTGCGTCGGCAGCCCGGCTTCGTCGGCGATCGCGGCATAGTCGAGGCCGAACTCGATGCGCAGGATCACGAGCTCGCGCTGGCGGAGCGGCAATGCCGCGAGCGCGCTTTCCCATACCTCGAGCTGAGCGCAGCCGATCAGTTGCTCGACGCGCGGCGACGGCATCAGCCGTCCATCGTTCTCGGCGCGCCAGTTCTGCGCGAGCCGCGTGCGCAGCCGTACCAGCAGGCTGCCTTCGCCGCGCGCGGCGCCGTCGTTCATCGCGTTGTGGATCAGAACGTCCCGGGCCCAGTCCGCCGCATCCAGCGCGGCGCGCGTGCCGGCCGGCAGGCGTTCCTGTGCCCAGCGGCGCAGCAGCGCCAGATATCGGCATCGACGCGCCATGTCGAGTGCCGCACGCCGCGCCTGTATCGCGCCTTCGAGCCGACTCGCGACCCGCGTATCCCGCTCCGTTACAGCCGACATCACCGAACCTCCCTCTCCCGACGCAGCAACTCCTGCCGCAACGATGCCGTGCGGCCCGCAGCCGGTCCAATGAAAGCTCCTCACGAGGCCATATACGAGCGTTATCGTGATATGCGCAGGTGATCGCGCGATAACTTCCGGTTATAGTTCCGTCTTCTGCGCGAGGGGAGCGCGCCGATGACGACCCGGCTGTCGTCCGCCCAGATCGAATCGTTCATGGTGCTCGCGCGCGAGCTCAACTTCTCGCGCGCGGCCGAGCTTCTGCACATCACCCAGCCGGCGCTCACCAAGCGCATCCAGAATCTCGAGGAAACACTGGGCCAGGCCCTGTTCCTCCGACTTCGCGGCGGCGTCGAGCTCACCGAATCGGGCCGCATCCTGCAGCGCTACGCGGCCAGCATCGAGCACCAGGAGCAGGAAGTCCTCG
>DAISJF010000104.1:0-6715 GCA_036821625.1 Rhodanobacteraceae bacterium | reverse complement strand
GTCGCGGATCAGCGGAACGTCGCGGCCGAGCAGCTCGCCGATGCGCTTGGCGACCGGCGCCAACGAGTCCTCGGCGGTCCACTGTCCTTCCTTCGGCCGGCCGAGATGCGAAGTCACCATCACGGCGGCGCCTTTGTCGAGCGCGAGCCGAAGCGTCGGCAACGCGGCCTGGATGCGTGCCTCGGACGTGATGCGACCGTCCTCGATCGGAACGTTCAGATCTTCGCGGATGAGCACGCGCTTGCCGGCGAGATCGAGATCGCTCATGCGCTGGATCGTCATGGAAAGGCGCTGCCTGATCGAAGGGAGCGCGATTATGACCGCTCGAACGAAGCCGGAAAACCGCGGCAGACGGAGCCACTCGCCCGCAGGCGCGGCAGAGAGCGGACGGATTGGCCCCTCTGCTCGCGCGATCGCGGCGCTACCATGACCGTGGCTCAAACGGAGGAAACCGCGATGAGCGAGCACGGTGCCGTGGTCCGCTGGCAGCGCGGCGGCGACGAATTCACGCGCGGGCGCTACTCGCGCAGGCACGAGTGGCGATTCGACGGCGGCGCCGTCGTGCCCGCGTCGGCGGCGCCGTCGAACGTGCGCGCGCCGTGGTCCGACCCGGCCGCTGTCGATCCCGAGGAAGCGCTGGTCGCCGCGATCGCGAGCTGCCACATGCTGTGGTTTCTTGCACTCGCGGCGAAACGCGGCTTCGTCGTCGACAGCTACGAGGATGGCGCGATCGGCTCGATGCAACGGATCGCAAACGGCCACGAGGCGATCACCGACGTCGTGCTGCGCCCGCGCGTCGTGTTCGGCAGCGAGCACACGCCCGATGCCGCGACGATCGCGGCATTGCACGAGGCCGCGCACGAGCATTGCTATATCGCGAACTCGGTCAAGTCGACGATCCGGATCGAGGCCGCGCCGTGAGCGCGGGCGCGACGATTTCCTGGCGCGACGCGCTGGCCCGTCTGCCGACGCCGCAGGGCAAGCGCTTCGTGGCGATGCTCGAGCACGGCTCGCTGCTCGTCGAGCTGTATGCGCCCCGCAGGAACGATGCGCAGAAGCCGCACACGCGCGACGAGCTTTACGTCGTCGTCTCGGGCAGCGGCACGTTTTTCTGCGATGGCGCGCACACGGATTTCGGAGCCGGCGACGCGCTGTTCGTGCCGGCCGGCGCGGTGCACCGGTTCGAGGACTTCAGCGACGATCTCGCCGTCTGGGTGATGTTCTATGGACCGGAAGGCGGCGAGGCGCGTTCCGGAGCCTGATGGGACGCCGCGGCGATCGCCGCGCCGCGAATCAGAAGACCGGCGCAGTACGCCAGGTAGTAGCCGATGACGAGACCGAACAGCGCGGTCGTGAGCGGACTTCTCTGATACGCCGCAAACGGGTTGCCGGTCTCGACGTTCGCCGCATGCATCGCCGGATAGAGCACCTGCATGCGAAACACGATCCGGCCCAGCAGTAGCGCCGACAGGACCGCGCCGATATAGCCGTTCGGCGTGTAGAACACGCCGCTCGGCATCGCGTCGAAGCGGGTCAGGCGCAATCCGACATACGCGAGCGCAGCGCCGATGAGGAGCCCGGCGAGACCCGACGCCGCGAGATTCGTCGAATGCAGCCCGCGCATCGCGAGCAGCACCGCAACCAGCGAAAGGATCGCGATACGGGTCTTCAGCCGCGCCGGCTGCAGCAGCTGTCGGCCGAAGAGACTGCGAAAGCGCCGGAACAGTGCAAACGCGAACAGCGCCACGAACACGGCGAGCACATAGGAGTTGGAGCTCATCGGCGGTATGTCGGTGCGCGGCGACGCAAGCGGGTGGACTCTACAACGGATTCGCCGGCGCACATGTCACGACCCGGTAAAGGTTCTGCAGCGCAAGGATGTGCAGGAATGCCAGCGTCCGGCTTCAGGGCTCGGAAGCGGCGGCCGAAAATGCCAAAGTTTGACATCCGTCACACCCCAAGCCCTCGATTTCGCACCGTTTTACACTTTGTTCGAATTGGCACGCGCCTTGCTTGCCCTGCCACAACCTCGCATCATCCGGAACATCCCTCATGGGCCTCATCGCCGACGACTTCTGCCAGGACGTACGCGCCGTGGGCAGACCGACCGACGACCTGATCGACTGGCGGCAGCGCTACGACGGGGTCCTGATGGTCGCGTATCTCGACGGCAAGGCCGTGGCCGGCATCTCGGGACCGTGGCCCGTCAATCAGTACGCGCTGACCTGGTGGGACCGGCCGATGCCGGCGCGCCAGCTCGAGCTGTTCGATTCTCTCGCCGCTGCCCAGCAGCGCGTCGAGGAATGGGCCTGGCGCATGCGCACGATCGGCGTGATCGACCGCCCGCCGGCGAACGATCCGATCCTGCCGGAAGCAACCGTTTCGATCGTCCCGACGCCGAGCGAGCCGATCCGGCCCGGAGCGTCCGGCTCGATCGCGCCAACGCTGCTCGCGGCACCGTCTTCTTCGACGTGGCTCGACAGGCTCCGCGACAAGCTCACGGGAGCGTCTTCCGAGCGCCCCGTGCGCGCGACGCGCGAGAAACTCGAAGCGCTGCGCTATCCGCCGCTGCGCGACGAGGATCTGCACGGGATTCACTTCGCCGCGTTCGAATAGCGGACCGGCAGCCGCCGGCCGCCTCTCAAAGATCTTCGAATCCGTTGGCGAAGATATCGTCGACGGGAAATTCGTACGCGCCGAGATCGTAGCCCGCGCCTTGCGGGCGGTGCCTGCCCTCGACGTCGATGTCCGGCGCCAGATCCGGACTGCCCGCGTCGATCGCGGCCGCGCCGGGCACGAGGTGCAGATCGAACGGCGGCGCGACGAACAGCAGCGAAGCGTCGTCGAACTGGATGTTGTGGTCGATCGTGAGATTGTTGCCGCTGAGCTCGAAGTCGGCGGACAGGTTGTTGCGCACGACCACGTTGTCGCTCGGCGTGCCGTCCTTGTGGTCCGTGACCATGATCCACGGCGGCCCGGGCTCGCCGTCGATGTTGTCGATCACGCTGTTGTTGACGATGCGCGAATCGCGCATGCCGTAGAAGCTGATGCCGTGCCAGTGATCGGTGATGACGACGTTGTTCTCGACGACCCAGTCGACGAAGAAGCCGTCGAAGCAGCCGATGCCCTGCATCGAGTTGCGCAGCGGATCGTTCGGATCGGTCGAATTGATGAAGAGGTTTCCGCGCAGCACGACGCCGGTCACCTGGCCCGTGCCGACCTGTCCATCCGCACCGACCGACCAGCTCTGGAATCCGTCGTCGTGGTTCGGATCGTCGGGATCGCCGATCTTGTCGTTCTGCACCCGGTTGTATTCGAACACGTCGTAGTCGCCGAGGCCGCGCAGGCCGTCGGCGGAAAAGCCGTCGATCACGTTGTGGCGGATGCTCGCGTTCGCGCCGTCGACGCCGATGCCGAAGCGCACGTTGCGCAGCGTGTTGTCGTGCACGCCGATCCGCGCCGCGCCGACGTAGACGCCGCTCGAAGCGAGATTGACCCACTCGTCCGCGCCCCAGCCCGAGGCATCGTCGACGCTGAAGAGCTCGCTGTTGCCGAAATCGATGTCCCAGGCCGGTCCGAAGTAATCATGATCGCTGATCTCGACCATCGTGATCTGCTCGTTCGGCGATGAATACGAGGGGCTGATCGAGAGCCCGCGCACGACCCAGTTCTGCGCGGCCTGCACGGTCAGGCTGCGCACGTGCGGCGTCTGCCCGGCCTCGGCGGCCACTGTGATCGGCGCCGTGTTGTACGCATGCTCGATGACGAGATCGCCGTGATAACCGCTGCGCAGCCACAGCGTGTCGCCCGCACGCACCGGCGCACCGGGATTGACGACGACTAGCTGCATGCCGGGCTCGTACGGATACGATGGCCAGTCCTGCGTCTCGATCAGCCCGTTGTCGAACACCGCCTCAAGCGAGCGCCACGGATTCTGCGCGCTGCCGTCGCCGCTGTCGCTGCCGTTGACGGGATCGATGTAGAAGTCGGCGGCGGAGACGCGCACGGCGGCGCAAACGAGCAGGGCGGCGATGCCTGTGCGGGCGGTTTTCATGGCGAGGCCTCGGCGATTCGATCGCAGCGCCCGATCAGAGCACAGGCCATGGCCAGAGGCAGTGACGGCGGTCGCGTTACGTTTCGTTCTGCTCGCGCGTCTCGCGGCGGCGGCTGCGCACGTAGGTCGACGAGGTCGAACCGTCGCCGATCTTGCGCTTCTCGATGTCGAACAAGCCGCTCGCCGCGACGAGCTCGCTGAGCTTGCGATAGCCGTAGTTGCGCGCGTCGAACTCGGGCGCCTGCTTGGCGATCGTCGAGCCGAGCGTGCCGAGCTGCGACCAGCCCGCATCGTCCGACGAGGCGTCGGCCGCGTTGCGCAGCAGGGTCACGAGGCGCCGGTCCTGTTTGAGCTGCGCGGTCGAGCGCGGCTTCAGCGTTGCCCCGCCTTCGTCGTCCTTGGCGACGAGGATCTCGGTGTAGATGAACTTATCGCACGCCGACACGAACGGCGCCGGCGTTTTTCTTTCACCAAATCCGTACACGACGAGACCGGCCTCGCGGATGCGCGCGGCGAGGCGCGTGAAGTCGCTGTCGCTCGACACGATGCAGAAGCCGCCGAGGCGTCCGGTGTAGAGCAGGTCCATCGCATCGATGATGAGCGCCGAATCGGTCGCGTTCTTTCCGGTCGTGTAGCGGAACTGCTGGATCGGCTGGATCGCGTGCGTCAGCAGCGTTTCCTTCCAGCCCTTGAGCTGCGGGCCGGTCCAGTCGCCGTAGATGCGCTTGACCGTCGCCGTGCCGTATTTCGCGATCTCGGCGAGCAGGCCGTCGACGACGGCGGGCTGCGCGTTGTCGGCGTCGATCAGAACGGCGAGTGTCGTCGAACCTGCGGCCATGGCGAGCCATCGAGCAGACCGGAAAAGTCGAGCCTACTCCTGCACGCTGTGTTCCCGCCATCGCCGAGCGACTGCGCCTTTACAAGCGCGACGTGGACTTCGCGTCCCGGGATGCTTACGCTGCGCGACGAGCACGATCGCTCGAATTCCCCACACCGACGGAGTCGCCTCATGTCCGATATCGGTTCGTCCTGGTCGAAATGGTCGCCGGCTCTGCTGAGCCTTCTGCGCATCGTCGTCGCGTTTCTGTTCATGGAGCACGGGATGATGAAGCTGTTCGGCTATCCCGGCGCGGGCGATCACAAGGTGGAGCTCATGTCCCTGATGGGCCTCGCCGGCGTGCTCGAAACGTTCGGCGGCGCTCTCATCCTGCTCGGTCTATTCACGCGGCCTGTCGCGTTCATCCTCTCGGGCGAGATGGCGTTCGCCTACTTCATGGTGCACGTCAAAGGCGGCTTCTGGCCGCTCCTGAATCAGGGCGAAGCCGCCGTGTTCTATTGCTTCGTGTTCCTGTATTTCTCGGCGGCCGGCGGCGGGCCATACAGCCTCGACCGCATGCTGCGGAAGGTTTGAGATTCACGTTCGCGCGTTCACCCGCGGGCCACAGGCAGCTCGCGGCCGCGGCCCGGGTCCGCCGAAAGCAAGGACCGGCTGAGCTACACTCGGCCCGACTGGCGCGGGGGCGTGGTCGCGTGTGACCGATTTCCTGCTTCGATTGAGGCGACGCAAGATCGTGCAGTGGGCGCTCGCCTACGTCGCCGCTGCGTTCGCGCTGATCCAGGTCGTCGACATCGTCGGCCAGCGCTTCGGTTGGCCGTCCGACATCCTGCGCGTCGGCATCGTCGCGCTCGCGATCGGGTTTTTCATCGTGCTCGTGCTCGCCTGGTATCACGGCGAGCGCGGTGCGCAGCGAATCAGCGGCGTCGAGCTCGTCATCATCGCGCTCCTGCTCGCGATCGGCGGGGTCGTGCTGTCGCGCGTCGCCAAGAATCCGGAGCCAGACGAACCGGCCGCTGCCGCAGCGCCAGGCGCGGCGAAAGTGCCGGGCGCACGGCCGATCCAGGACAAGTCGATCGCGGTGTTGCCATTCGAGAATCTTTCTGCCGACAAGGACAACGCGTATTTCGCCGGCGGCATGCGCGACGAGATCCTGACGCGGCTTGCCGGCATCCGTGATCTCAAAGTGATCTCGCGCACGTCGACCGAGCAATACGGCAGCCATCCGGCCGATATCAAGACCGTCGCCGCGCAGCTCGGCGTCGCCGCGGTTCTCGAAGGCAGCGTGCAGAAGGCCGGCGACTCGGCGCACATCAACGTGCAGCTGATCGATACGCGCAGCGACACGCATCTCTGGGCCGAAAGCTACGATCGCGATCTGAAGAACCTGTTCGCGGTCGAGCGCGACGTCGCCGAAAAGGTCGCCGATGCGCTGCAGGCGGAGCTGTTGCCCGACGAGGCTGCGCGCGTGGCCAACGTCCCGACCGAAAATGCCGAAGCGCACGACCTTTTCCTGCGCGGGCTCGCGCACTACAACAAGGCCAACGACGAATATCTCCTCGCGCCCGTGGAGATCCCGGAGGCGATCAAGCTGTTCGAGCAGGCCCTCGAAAAGGATGCGAACTTCGCGCTGGCTGCTGCATCGCTCTCGGCCGCGCATTCGTATATGTACTGGTTCGGGCCGGATCGGACCGAAGCGCGTCTTGCAGCGGCGAAGGCGGCGGCCGATCGCGC
Source organism: Rhodanobacteraceae bacterium (assembly GCA_036821625.1). Taxonomy (GTDB): domain Bacteria; phylum Pseudomonadota; class Gammaproteobacteria; order Xanthomonadales; family Rhodanobacteraceae; genus Dokdonella_A. Next base: position 92 of record DAISJF010000104.1, on the reverse strand, counting down.
GCTCGCGCTCAAGCCCGATCTCGGAGAAGCGCACTACGCGCTCGGCATGTACTACTACTGGGGGCATCGCGACTATGCGACCGCACGGAGCG
>DAISJF010000103.1:0-6768 GCA_036821625.1 Rhodanobacteraceae bacterium | reverse complement strand
GTGCAACGACGCCGCTTCGCCCGCGCGCCGGTCCGCGAGCTGCAGATATCCGAAGATCGAGGTCAGCGGCGTGCGGAATTCGTGACTCAAGGTCGCGATCAGCGCGTTCTTGAGCGCGTTCGCCTCCTCCAGACGCGCATGCTGGCGTTCGAGCTCGCTGCGGATCTGCTTGAGCTGACCGATCGCCTTCGACTTTGCCTGGCTCGCCAGCGCCTCTTCGTTGCCGAGCTGTTGCTGCGCACGCTGACGGTCGCGCTCGAGCGCGGCGTCGAGCAGCAGCACGTGGAACATCCCTTCGTCGGGAATCAGATGCAGGTGCGCGCTGCGGCCGCCGGCGAGCTCGACGAACGGAACGTCCTGCGGCTCGTCCAGCGGCAGACCGATGAAGAGGTCGCGCAGCTTCTCCACCCCGCGCTGGGGATCGCTGCCGTCGATGCCGTAATAGGCCGCGTCGCCGCGAATGTCGCGCAGCTGCCATCCGGCGTCGAACGTGAGCAGCAGCGCGCGAACGCGCTGCCAGAACAGCTCCCGCAGGTAGGCTTCGACGCGCGGCGGCACGCTCGGGAACTCGAAGCCGTTCATGCGGCGAGCCTCGTCGCGATGTCGACGAAGGCGGCTTCGACGCCCTCGCCGGAGCGCGCGCTGGTTTCATGCACCGGCAGCGTCCGGCGCAGCTCGACGAGCGCGGCCGGCGCGACTTCCCAGCGCTCGACGAGATCGAGCTTGTTGACGACGAGCACGACCGCCGCGTCCGGCAGCAGCGTGCGCGACTGCATCAGCAGATCGAGCGCGGCGTGCAGGCTGCGCTCGCGCGTGCCGTCGGCGACCAGCAGCAACGCGGACGCGCCGCGCAGATAGGTCATGTTCAACGCGTCGAGATGGCTGCGGCCCGCGATGTCCCAGATCACGAGCTTGCACGCGGCGCGTCCGGCGAGCGCGACTTCCTTGCTGTCGACCTTGACGCCGACCGTGGTCAGGTATTTCTCCGAGAACGTCGAGTGCACGTAGCGCGCGACGAGGCTCGTCTTGCCGACGCCGAAATCGCCGAGCATGCAGAGCTTGTGCGCAGAAGCGGTCACTGCCGCGGATCCGTGCCGGTCAGGCGCAGGAACGCGCTGCGCTGGCGCACGTCGCGCACCGCCGCATCGTCGTCCTCGGCCGTGTCGACGTTCGCGACGCCGCGCGCGCGCAATGCGTCGGCGAGCCATTGCGCACGTGCCGCGCGCACACGCGCGTTGGTCGCGTCGCTGCCCGGATCATCATTCGTGCCGGCCGCGATCCAGGCGACCGGCACGCCCGCGATGGCGCCGAGCGACTGCGCGCGCAGCGCATCGGCGACGATCGCATCGAGCACGGCCGAGGATTCCGCAGCGGGCTCGGTGTCGTGCACGAACGCGACGCGCCGCGCCGGCATTGCCGCGGCGATCTCGGAAAGCGCCGCGCGCGCGGACGCGGCCGCATCGTCGTCGCGCGAGACCTTGAAGTCGACATTGCGCGCGCCGGGCACCCACGCGGCGCGATCCTTTGCGCCATCGACCCATGCCGCCGGCGCGTGTCCGGCCAGCGCGAGCGTCCCGTTGCTCGCCTCGATCGTTACGCTCGACGGCGCCATCAGCAGCCGGCGCGCGCGGCGCGCGATGACGGAATCGTCCGTCGACACATAGCCGACGGTATCCAGCGTCACCGGCTTCGATGACGAATCGCCGCCGAGCGACGGCTCGAGCGGCTCGGCATCCGGATCGAGCAGGCCATGCACGGTCAGGCCGCCGGCGCGGCGCTCGATGCCGCTCAGCACGAAGCCCGGATGCGCGCTCAATCGCGCGCGCAGAGTCTCGATCGCCGCGTTCTGCCTCTCGCGGCCGACGAAGAACCCGCCCAGCAGCGCCAGCGCGATCAGCAGCAAGGCCAGCATCGGCCAGCGCGCCGGCGCCTTCGCCGGCGCGCGTTCGTGTGCGCGCGCTTCGCGCATCAGCTCATCGGGCCGCAGCGATCGGCGCCAGTCGTCTTCGGCGGGGCCGCCCTCGCCTTCGGCGAGTCGCGCATGAATCTTTTCGAGCCTCTGCTCGAGCAGCGCATGCAGATGCGCCGGCGGCACGCCGTGAACGAAGCAGGCGAGATTCGCGCGCGGGCCCGGAATCACCCAGAGCAGATGCTCGCCGACGCGCGCCGAATCGAGCGTGCCGCCGCCGCCGCGGCCGACCGAGTCGCGCACGAACTCGCCGATCGCGGTCAGCATGCCGGCGATCGCGTCGGCGTCGAGCTCGGCCAGATGCGGCGCCGATTCGCGATCCAGCACGAGACCGGAATCGCGCTCGATCAGAAACACGTGATCGATGCCGTACGCGAGCGTGTGCTTGAGCACGATCTGCGCATACGGCACGCCGCTGCGCCAGGCTTCGATGCGCCAGCGGATGCCGCGCGGCGTGAAGCTCGATTCGATCGCGCCGTTGACGTCGGTGACGAGATTGCGCAGCGCTTCGGCGATCGCCTTGCGGATCGCAGGACCAATCACCGGGAACAGCACGTCGATGATGATCTGCCGGTTCTCGCGCACGGCCGTGCCGAGCGCCTGCGTGACCGGACGCGCGAGCACCTGCGCCATGCGCGACTCGCCGGCGCCCTGGTGCGCGCGTTCTATCGCGTCCGGCAGCCGCGCGGGCAGATCGCGTTGGGTTCGATCCAATGCTGCGACGCGCGCATCCAGCGCCTCGACCGCGTCGCGCTCGTCGCCGAGCAGGATGTCCCTCAGGCGATCGAGGTCGGCATCCGCTTCGAGCTGCGGCGCGGGCGCTTCGGGTCCGGATTCCGGCAGCGTTCCGGCGCGGCCGCCGGCTGCGGTGTCAGCGTGCATCGGTGCGGGCGCGGCGCTGATCGCGGTTCTCCGCTACTTCTTGGCCGGCGGCAGTTCGAAATCGCCCTTGAGGCGCAGCGCCAGCTCGGCGAGCAGCTCGGCGAGATCCTCGCGCCCGACCTTTTCGTCGCGCAGCTCTCCGCCGAGCCGGACCATCGCGGCCTCGACTTCGCCGGCGCGCGCCTGGGCGGCCTTGTGCATGTCGGCGACGACGCCGCGCAGGCGCTCGTCGGTCGCGGACAATTCCTGCGACTGCGCGTCGAGCGACGCGGCGACTTCGCCGCGCGCCGTGCGCGCCGCCTGCTGCAGACGCGATTCGAGATCGTCGATCGAATGGTTGCGATCCTGAATCTCCTGGCGCAGCAGCTTGCCCAGCTTGTCGAGCTGATCGTCGACGCGCTTGTCGATCTGGGCGAGACGCTTCTCCTGCGCCTCGCGCATGCGCACGAGCTCGGCCTCGAGGCGCTGGTTGAACTCCTGGAAGCGCCGCTCGTAGTCGCGCATCTGTCCGCCGAACAGGATGTCGCGGATCTGATCGACATTGCGGTCCTGGGCGCCGTCGGCCCCTGCCTTCTTTGCATCTGCCATGGTCCTGCTCCTGCCTTGCGCACGCGCGCGCGCCGCCGCGCGTTCGGCGGTCCGTGCGCGTGCGCGCAGCCCTGCGGCTTTTCCATGCGTCGGTTTGCGTGGCTTGGTCACGACGTTTCCCCGCCGATCGGTCCTCAAATCGTGCGCGGTCGCGCACGCCCGTTTGTCACACGTGCTCCAGCCGATAACCGTGCTGATAGATCGCGGCGAGACGCCAGCCGTTTCCGCCGTTGAGATCGAGCTTCTTGCGCAGGCGGCTCACATGCGTGTCGACCGTGCGCGTCGATACCGCGTTGCTGAGGTTCCATACGTTCGCGAGCAGAGCCTCGCGCCCGACGATGCGACCCTGGCGCCGGAACAGGAAATTGGCGAGATCGAATTCGCGCTGGGTCAGCTCGACATCGCGACCGTTGAGACTGATGCGCCGCCGCCGCGGATCGAGCCGGTACGGCGGAAGGTCGAGCTGCCCGTCGTTTTCACCGTTGCCGCCGTGACGGCGCAGCACTGCGTTGACGCGCGCGATGAGCTCGCGTTTCTTCGCCGGCTTGATCACGTAATCGTCGCCGCCGCCCGCGAGCCCGCGCACGAGATCCTCCTCGGCGCCGCGCGCGGTGAGGAAGATCACCGGCAGCTTGCCGTTGGCCGATGAGCGGATCCAGCCGAGCACCTCGATGCCCGGGGTGTCGGGCAGCATCCAGTCGAGCAGCAGGATGTCGATCGACGCGCCGCCCTGGCGCCGGCGGAATTCTGCGGCGCTGCGGTACACGCGCACGGTGTAGCCGGATTCCTCAAGCCACTGCTGCACGATGGCGGCCTGATCCGCGTCGTCCTCGAGCAATCCGATCACGCGATCGAGTTTCATCACGGCGCGCCTTCTGTCGCCGGCTGCGTCACAGCCGGCGGCGCCTCATTCGACGATGAAATTGATCCGCATGTTCACGCGCCACTCGATCACGCTGCCGTCCTCGCCCGTGATCGCCCGGATCTCGTTGACCCACGCGCTCTTGATGTTCTTGACGGTCTTGGAGACCTTGCGCAGACCCAGCTGAACGGCATCCTCGATGCCTTTGCTCGATGAGCTCGAGAGCTCAATGACCTTGGCGACTGTCATATGCGAATCCTCCGCCTAAGAGTCGGAAAAGCACTATAGCAAAGCCAAACCGACAGGGCAGCGCCGCCTCGGCCGGGATCTTGCACGGATTGCGACAAGTATCGCGGGCGCGGCGGCGCGCACGCGCTCAGGCGAGCGCGGACGCCGGAGCATCCCGCCGCGGCAGGTAACGCAGCCAGACCAGGAACGCGATCAGCGCGTCGAGCACAATCAGCGCCTGCCACAGATACAGGTGGAACCACTCGAACCACTGGCGATTCCACTGCCCGAGATAGAACAGGCTGATGATGCGGACGAGATTCAGGATCTGAATCGCGAGAAATCCGAGGCCGATGCCGATCAGGCGGTGTTTCCACGGCGCCGGGAATGCCAGCATCGCCGAGACCAGAATGATCACGGCTTCAACGCCGTTGCATCCACGCTCGATCGAGATCGCGAAATTCGTGCTCGTGCTCTGCAGGATCTTGCCGTAGGCGACCGCGTGCGCATCGAACAGCCCGACGATGCCGACGCTGATCCTTGCGATCGCGGTGGTGAACGGCAGGATCACGTAATGGTCGACGGGCTGCAGCAGCTCCAGCGCGAAGAGGATGCCGAGATAGATGAGGAAGAGCGTGACGAAGCGGAACATGGGGATGAGGATAGCAGTGTGTGCGAGCAAAGGACGGTAGCCGGGAGCCGGGAGCCGTGAGCCGGAAAGCACTGCGTCTTCTCCGGCTACCGGCTACGTGCTGCCGGCTACTTCTTCTCCGGCTACCGGCTACCGGCTACCGTCTTCGAAACACGCACGTGCTGCTAGCATCCCACCCATGAACCCCGCGCCCAACCTCATCTTCATCGGCCCGATGGGCGCCGGCAAGACCACGGTCGGCCGGCATGTCGCCGAATTGCTCGGGATGCCGTTCCACGATCTCGACCACGAGATCGAAGCGCACACGGGCGCCGCGATCGGGCTCGTGTTCGACCTCGAAGGCGAGGCGGGATTCCGCAAGCGCGAATCGGCGACGCTTGCGGAGCTCGCGGCCGGCAGCGGGCTGGTGCTTTCGACCGGCGGCGGCGCCGTGCTCAGCGAAGCGAACCGACGCGTGCTGCGAGAGCGCGGTTTCGTGATCTGGCTCGATGCGACGATCGATGCGCAACTCGCGCGTCTTGCGCGCGATCGCCAGCGCCCGCTGCTGCATGCGCCGGACCGCCGTGCGCGTCTCGAACAGCTCGCCGCGGAGCGCAATCCGCTGTACGCCGAAATCGCCGACCTGCACATCGCGTCGACCGGCATCGGCAACAGCGCGCACACGGCGCGCCATATCGTCGGACTGCTCGAAACGCGCTGGCAACGCGGCAACACCGGTGCGGCCGCATGAGCGCGGTCGAGCTCGACGTCGCGCTCGGCGAGCGCAGCTATCCGATCCGGATCGGCAGCGGGCTCTTGAAAGACCCCGGCGTCTGGCGCACGGAGCTGCGCGGTCGTCATGTTCTCGTGGTCACGGACGAGCATGTCGCGCCGCTCTATCTCGCGCGTGTGCGCGAAGGTCTCGCCTCGCTGACGCACGACGCGATCGTGCTGCCCGCCGGTGAGGCGGCGAAGACGCTCGAATCGGCCGCGAGGATCTTTGCCGCGCTCGCCGCGCTCGGCGCGAGCCGCGACGGCGCGGTCATCGCGCTCGGCGGCGGCGTGATCGGCGATCTCGCCGGCTTCGCCGCGGCCACGTGGATGCGCGGCATCGATTTCGTGCAGATGCCGACGACGCTGCTGGCGATGGTCGATTCGTCGGTCGGCGGCAAGACCGGCGTCAATCTCGAGAGCGGCAAGAATCTCGTCGGCGCGTTCCATCAGCCGCGTGCCGTGCTGATCGATACCGAGACGCTGACGACGCTGCCCAGGCGCGAGTACGCCTCCGGGCTCGCCGAGGTGGTCAAGTACGGCGCGATCGACGATGCGGAATTCTTTTCGTGGCTCGAAGCCCATGCCGATGCACTGAGCGCTCAGGACGCGGCCGCGCTTGCCGAAGCGGTCGCCGTGAGCTGCCGTCACAAGGCCGTCGTCGTCGCGCGCGACGAACGCGAACGGGGCGAGCGCGCACTGCTCAATTTCGGGCACACTTTCGGCCATGCGATCGAAGCTTTGGGCCAGCACACCAAGCTCGTCCTGCTGGTTCAGCCCTACGCGCGCCGCCAGATCGCCGCTCGCCAGGCGCGTAGCTGCCTCGTGCAGCGCCGT
>DAISJF010000102.1:0-6860 GCA_036821625.1 Rhodanobacteraceae bacterium | reverse complement strand
TCGCATCACCACGAAATCGCTTCCCCCGTGTGTGCGAGAAAGCGCCCGCTGTCCGAAGGCTTCAAATGGTCGATCACGCGCAGCATCGCCGCGATCGACGCCTCCGGTTTCAGCGGCGCACCCGCGCCTCCCATCTCCGTGCGCACCCAGCCCGGGCTCACCGCGACGACGATGATCCCGCGCTCGCGCAGTGCAATCGCCAACAACCGCGTGGCCATGTTGAGCGCGGCCTTGCTGATCGCATAGCTCGGGCTGTACAGCGAATCGGTGCGCGCAATCGAGCCGAGCGTCGAGGACAGATTCACGACTTTCGCGCCGTCCGCCAGTCGTTCGGCCAGCGCCTGCGTCAGCAGGAATGCGCCTTCCGCATTCACGGCGAAGCTGTCGCGCAGCGACCTCGCCTCGATCGCACCGAAGCGTTCGCCCTCGACCAGCATGCCGGCATTGTTGACGACGAGATCGAAACGCAGCGCGAGCGCTGCGGTCTCGCGCACGAGCTCCGTGATCGTGCGCGCGTCGGTCAGATCCAGCGGCAGCACGTGCAGCCGGCCCGGATGCTCGGCGGCGAGCCGTGTCAGCGCCAGCGCGCGTCCGGGATGCCGGCATGCCGCGACCACGCGATCGCCGCGCGCGAGCAGCTGCCGCGTCATCTCGAAGCCGAGACCACGGTTCGCTCCGCTGACCAGTGCCTGCATGAGACCTTCGCGAACTTCCGCCGGTGCGGCGAGTCTACTGCGGTCCGTGACCATCGTCCGTTGCGCGCGCGGCCGACGCTGATCTAGCCTGCGGCGAAGCTCGAGCGCGGCGCCCGGCGATCGCGACCTGATTCCGGTCCAAGCGACCTCGTCCTGATCGCGGGCCGTCGCCCGGCCGACCGCGGAACCATCCAGGAGTCTTCATGCGCACATTCATCGGACGCGGCATTGCCGCACTGCTCACCGCCGCGCTCGGCGGCGCCGCGGCGGCGGCGGCGCCCGACACGATCGACATCCCATTCACGCGCTTCACGCTGCCGAACGGGCTGACCGTCGTGGTGAGCGAGGATCACAAGGCGCCGGTCGTCGCGGTGAGCATCTGGTATCACATCGGCTCGGCCGACGAACCGAAGGGCAAGACCGGCTTCGCGCATCTGTTCGAGCACCTGATGTTCCAGGGATCGGAAAACCACAAGGACGAGTTCTTCCGTCCGTTCGAGCTCGCCGGCGCGACCAACCAGAACGGCACGACCTGGTTCGACCGCACCAACTATTTCGAAACCGTGCCGACCACCGCGCTCGACATGGCGCTCTGGATGGAATCGGATCGCATGGGCCATCTGCTCGGTGCGATCGGCCAGCACGAGCTCGACGAGCAGCGCGGCGTCGTGCAGAACGAAAAGCGCCAGGGCGAGAACCAGCCGTACGGCCGCGTGGACGAGCGCACCGTCGCGATGGTGTTCCCGGCCAACCATCCGTATCACCACGACACGATCGGCTCGATGAAGGATCTCGATGCCGCCTCGCTCGCCGACGTGAAGCAGTGGTTCAGCGCCAACTACGGCGCAGCGAACGTGACCGTCGCGATCGTCGGCGATATCACGCCCGACGTCGCCAGAGCGAAGATGCTCGAATATTTCGGCGACATCCCGGCGGGTCCGCCGGTCGCGCATCAGCAGCCGTGGACCGCGCCGCTTGCGCAATCCGTGCGCGACACGATGCAGGACCACGTCGCGCAGACGCGCATCTACCGCGAATGGAACGTGCCGTGGCTCGGCGATCCGGACGAGCAGCAGCTCGAGCTCGCCGCGGCGGTTCTCGGCGGCGGCAAGACCTCGCGTCTCTACGAGCGGCTCGTCTACAAGGACAAGACCGCGGACGACGTCTCGATCGAGGTGCAGTCCTTCGCCCTCGCCTCGATGTTCCAGATGCAGGTCGACGTCAAGCACGGCGTCGATCCGAAGAAGGTCGAAGCCGCGATCGACGAGGAATGGCAGCGCTTTCTCAAGGACGGCCCGACCGACGATGAGCTCACCCGCGTCAAGGTTTCCACGCGCGCCGCATTCATCCGCAGTCTCGAGCGCGTCAACGGCAAGGCGTCGATCCTCGCCGAAGGGCAGGTCTATCGCGGTGATCCCGGCGCGTACAAGACCGACCTCGCGCGCATGGACGCAGCGACGCCGGCGACCGTGCTCGCGGCCGGGAAGAAATGGCTCGCGAAAGGCGATTACACGCTGACCGTCGTTCCCGCGCCGCCGGGCGCCGAGGAAGACGTCAAGGACGAAGCCGAAACGAAAGGACGCGATGCGATTGCGGGCCGTCCCGCGCCGGTCATGCCGCCGGCGGGACAGTTCCGCACGACGCCTTCGAAAATCGTGCGCAGCGACGGCGTGCCGAAGGTCGATGCGTTCCCGAACCTGAGCTTTCCGAATCTCGAGCGGGGCAAGCTCAAGAACGGGATCGAGGTGATTCTCGCGCAGCGCCACGCGATCCCGGTGATCCAGGTGCAGCTGCTGTTCGACGCCGGTTATGCGTCCGATCAGGGGCGCGGACCCGGCACCTCCGCGTTCACGATGGCGATGCTCGACGAAGGCACCGCCACGCTCGATTCCCTGGAAATCGCGCGTCGCGAGCAGCGACTCGGCGCACAGATCAACGCCGGTTCCGGTCTGGACACGTCGAGCGTCAGCCTCAGCGCGTTGAGCTCGCAGATCACGCCTTCGCTGGCGCTCTATGCGGACATCGTGCGCAATCCCGCATTCCGCGCCGACGACACCGCGCGCATCCGCGGCCAGTGGCTCGCGCACATCGCCCAGGAAAAGACCCAGCCGCGCGCGATCGCGCTGCGCACGCTGCCGCCGCTGATCTACGGCGACGGTCACGCCTACGCGATTCCGTTCACGGGCTCGGGCACCGAACAGGCCATCAATGCGCTGACCGACACGGATCTGCGCGGCTACGTCGCCGCGTGGTTGCGTGCGGACAACGCGAAGATCCTCGTCGCCGGCGACACGACGCTCGACGCGATCATCCCCGAGCTCGACGCGGTGTTCGGCGACTGGAAGTCGCCTGCGGCTCCGTTGCCGAAGAAAAACATCGCCACGGTGGCGGCGCCGGCGCACCCGCGCGTATTCCTCGTCGACAAGCCCGGCGCGCAGCAGTCGCTGATCCTCGCCGGCATCGTCGCGCCTTCCACCAAGGCGAAGAACGATCTCGAGATCGAGACGATGAGCGACGCGTTCGGCGGTACCTTCACTTCGCGCCTCAACATGAACCTGCGCGAAGACAAGCACTGGGCGTACGGCGCCTTCAGCTTCCTCGTCAACGCGGTCGGGCAGCGGCCTTTCCTGCTCTACGCGCCGGTGCAGACCGACAAGACGGCCGAATCGGCGGCCGAAGTCCTGCGCGAAGCGAGGGAGGTCGTCGGCAAGCGGCCGCTCACGCACGACGAGATCGAGAAGATCAAGCTCGGCGACGTGCGCAGCATGCCCGGCGAATACCAGACCACCGGCTCGGTGCTCGGCGCGATGAACCAGATCGTCGTCTACGACCGTCCGGACGACTACGTGCAGACGCTCAAGCAGCACACCGAGGCAGTGAGCCACAAGGACGTGCAGGCCGCCGCGACCGAGATCATCCACCCCGATGCGTTTACCTGGGTCATCGTCGGCGATCTCAAGAAGATCGAGAAACCTGTGCGCGCGCTGAATATCGGCGAGGTGAAAGTGCTCGATGCGGAGGGCAGGATCGTGCGCTGATCGCAACGCGCGTCGTTCATTTGCACGACGGACGTTCAGGCGCGCGGGGCTAGCATGCGCGCGGTGAGTTCGCGGAGATGCTCGAAATGAAACGTCTGCTGCTTCCGATTGCTTTCGCCTCGCTTGCCGCGTGCAGCTGGGGCATCAAGCTCGACTCGGGCGGCGAGCACGTGCGCGTCGCCTGGGATGGCAACGTCGTCGGCTGCCGCGACGCGGGCCAGGTCACGGTGTCGGTGCTCGACCACGTGGGCCCGGTCGACCGCAGCGGCCTCAAGGTCAGTGACGAGCTCGAGATCCTGGCCCGCAATCAGGCGGCCGGCATGGGCGCCGATACGATCCGGCCGCTCGGCACGCCGCACGACGGCGCGCAGAACTGGGGCGCCTACGACTGCGGATCGATCGCACGCGTGCCGGTGCGGCGCGAAGGCGAGCCGCCGCGACCGACCGACTCGGTCGAGACGTACCCGGTCAAGGATCACTGACAGTCGCGTCGCTCAGCGCGCGAGCGGTGCACGCGCGCGAACGCCTTCCAGCGCGCGCGCCGGAGCGGGTTCCGTCGGACGCTGGTGCGCCGAGTGCGCGGGCACGTGCTCGACGACGCCGGGCCGTTCGCGCACGATGTCGTCGAACGGAACGGTATCGGCGTCGGGATCGAACCGGCACGGACCGTTGGCAACCCCGGATGCCGCGATCGCCTGACACTGCGTCTGCAAATCGGCTACGGACGGCTGCGGTCCGCCATCCTTCCACGCGCGCAGTGCTTCCCAGCCGGCGAGACCTTCCGCATCCGTGAAGCCGCAATGCGTCGGCGAGGTTTCGTCCACGATCGCGATCGTGCGCTGATCCGCGGGTACCGCGTCGCGCACGAAATCCTCGTTGCCCGGCACGACGAGCTGATCTTCGCTGGTGTGCATGGATAACACCTTCGAGTCGCCGATCGCTCCGCTGAAATTCGAGACCAGGCGCAGTTCCGCGGCAGCGGCCGGGTCCGCGACGAAGCGCGGAATGTTCGCCTGGACGAGTGGATCGCTGCTGTAGTCGACGCCGAGGGTCGTGAACGGGTTGCGCGCGTCGAGCTTGTCCGGCGCGCGCACGAGATCGCTCAGCGCAAACGTCGCGTAGCCGATGTTGATGACGAAGAAATCCTCGTCGGTGATGTGCGCGAACGCCATCAGCTCGGAGAGCCGCCGCTGCATCGCGTCGTTGCGCAGCTCGGGCGGCAGATTCACGCCGGTGCACTGTTCGAGCGGCAGCAGCACGGGCAGGAGCTCCACGTCGTCGAGAAGATCGCCGAGCCCGTTCGGAATGTCCGAGAGATTGAGCGCCCACGGCAGCGGCGGATCGCCTTGCGGGAATTCGCCGGCGCCGTCGGCGCCGCAGACGACGTCGAACGCAAGGCGCAGGTCGATGCCCGCATCCCACAGCCGTGCGCCGCCCGCGGCCGGGCACAACGCATAGGTCCCGTGGACGGGCGGAAAGCCGCGCGCTTCGGCGAGCTTCAGCGCGACGAGCCCGCCCATCGATCCGCCGAACGGCACGACTTCGCCGGGCGCGCCGGCGAGCCGTTCGAACTCGTCGACGAGATCGCGGTTGTCTTCGATGGCCGTGAACAGAGCCCAGCCTCGCTCGCGGTAGGTCGTGGCCGCGATCGCGTAGCCTTCGGCAAGCATCACGCTGCGCAGCGGGCCAAGGCCCGGCGTGTTCGCGGGCGGCGTGAAGTCGAGACCGTGCTGGTAGAGCACGAGCGTTCCGCCCGCCTGCCACCCGTCCGGAACCTCGACGTGGTAGTACGCGCCGGAGGGCAGGCTGCCGGTAAACTCCTGCGTTGCTTTCACAGGGGCTGTCGTGGCCGCAATGATGAGGCCGGCGGCGAGGACGATGGGGCGCAGCATGAAGCGGGTTCCGTTCGTGCGGGGTTGGTACGGCGCGCACGCTACATCCACCCGGCTGAGCGGAAAATAAAGCGATGCCGGGGGACCAGGGAGATCGCGGATGCGCGTGCTGATGACCGGTGCGACCGGTTTCCTCGGCCGCGTGGTCGCGCGCCGGCTCCGCGAGGCCGGGCACACGGTCCGCGCGCTCGTGCGCGGAGCCGACGCCGATCTCGCCGCGCTCGGCGTCGACCAGCAGATCGGCGATCTCGCCTCGCTCGATGCGCTGACGAGCGCAGCCGCCGGCTGCGAAGCCGCTGTACATGTCGCCGCGCGCGTCGAGCCGTTCGCGCACGTCGACGATTACTACGATGTAAACGTCCGCGGGACCGACAACGTGCTCGCCGCATGCGAGATCGCCGGTGTGCGCAAGCTCGTGTTCACGTCGTGCGCCGGCGTCGTCATCGATCGCAGCGATCTCAACGGCGTCAACGAAGCCCAGCGCATGCCCGCGCGCGCGCCGACGCCGTATCTGGCGACCAAGGCTCTGGCCGAGCGTCACGTACTGGCCGCAAACGGTCCGCAGCTCGCGACGATTGCGCTCAGGCCGCATCTGCTCTGGGGTCCCGGCGAGGCACTCCTGCTGCCGCGGCTCGCCTCGCTCGCCAAGGCCGGCCGCCTGCGCCTGTTCGGCGAAGCCGGGAAGAAGATCGACACCTGCTATGTCGACAACGCGGCCGACGCGCATCTCGGCGCGCTTGAGCGTCTCGAGGCGGGCGCGCCGATCGCGGGCAAGGCTTATTTCATCACCCAGGGCGAGCCCGCGACGGTCGAAGGCTTCGTGAACGGTCTCCTGCGCGCTGCGGGGTATCCGGCGGAAACGCGTCGGGTCTCCGCTGCGCTCGCGCGCGTGCTCGCCTCGACCGCGCCGCTGCGCCGCGTCGTCGCGCGCACGGATCCGCTCCTGACCGCCGACGCGCTGGCGCTGTTCGGGCAGGCGACCTGGTTCAACATCGCCGCCGCGCGTCGGGACCTCGGCTATGCGCCGCGCGTCGGCATGGCCGAGGGCTTCGCGCGCGTGTCGGCGTACCTCGCGCGCGAGCGCATGCGTGGGCGGTGATGCCGGATCCGGCCCCCGTCGTCCTCCCGTTAGAATCAGCGCCATGACGAGCCAGGCCGAACAGGCGAGCAACGACGCGCGAGAGCGCCGGCCGAATCCCGTGCTGAGTCTGCTCGGCCGCGCGCTCGAAAAGGCT
>DAISJF010000101.1:0-6945 GCA_036821625.1 Rhodanobacteraceae bacterium | reverse complement strand
GCCGGTGAAGTGCACGTCGGCGTCCATCGCCTTCCAGTGCTCGACGTTGAACGGCAGCGTGGGCAGGAGACGTCCGCTCGCGGCCTCCTGATCGGGCGTGGCGCCGATCAGCGTGCCGAGATCGCGGAACTGCAGGAGCGAGGAATCGACGTCGCCCGTCAGCGTCGGTCGCCCGCCTTCGCTGCGGTATGTCAGCGTGCCCGAAAGGTCGCTGCCGCCGATGCGCGCCGTGAAATCTTCGTAGCGCAGCACCGAGCGGTGCGGATGGAACCGTCCGGCAAGCCGGCCGACCGTCGCGTACTGCGGCGTATTCGGCAGCGCGATGCCGGTGATCGCATAAAGCTTTGCGAGGTTCGGACCGGAGATCCAGAGCCGCATGTCGATCGCGTCGGGGCTCGACGGATCGGTGATGGTGCCGGTCAGCGCGATCGACGTCGCGCCGAAGTCGACGTCGGCGCGCACCGGGAATGGCTTTGGATCCTTCAGCGCGAGCACGCCGCCCATGCGCCCTTCGCCGGTGACGCGCTCGCCGTCGAGCCGGCCGCTCGCCTTCCACGCGAACATGTAGGACGGCGGCGTCACGGTGCGGCCGCGCGCGGCGCGGCGATCGGCGCGCTCTTCGGCCGCCTTGCGCAACCGTTCGGCTGCGTCGCGGCCGACGCGCTGGATCACTTCGCGCCGCGTCGAGGGATCGTCGCCCGCGGCGTGCTGGCCGAACGGGATCGGCGCCTCGAGCCGCGTGATCGTCGCGCGCACATCGAGCGCGCGCGTCTCATCGGTGATCGCAACCTCGCCTTCGTCGAAGGCGATTTCGCCGAGCTCGACGTTCCAGGCCGCGGTCTCGTCCTTGCCCGCCGGCACGAACGTCCACGTGTTCGCGCCATCCTTGCGCTGCTCGAGATCGATTTTTGGATGCGCGAGCCGCAGCGCCGGAATGTCGAGCCGGTGCCATAGCAACGGCAGCAGCCGCACGTCGAGATCAAGCGATTCGAGCGCGGCGAAACGTTTGCGCGTTGCCCAGTCCGGATTGCCGATCGCCACGTCGTTCGCGGTGAATGCGAAGCCCGGCGAGAACGTGTCCGTGCCGTCGATGCGGCGGCGCCAGCGCCAGACGAGATCGACATCGCCGCCGATTTCGATCTCGCGCCCCAGCGAACGGCTCGCGCGCGCCGCGAGCCACGGCTTCGCACGGTTCCAGTCGTACTCGACGAGCGCGACGATGCACGCGACAGGCAGGATCGCCACCCCGATTGCGATCAGCACTGTCCAGCGTCGTCTTGGCATCGGCCCGCGCACTCCGGTGCATGCGTTGCGGATCGTCCGAGTCTAGCGATGCGCTACCGGGGACGCGAACCGCGCACATAGCGAAGATTCAGCTTCGCCGTTGCAGCGGCGCGAAGCGGATTCATCCGGAGCGTTCCGTGCGCTACCACTCGAGTCGATGCCGCGCATCGTGCCGCAGGCGGCCGGCGTGGATGCGGCGCCGGCACCGATCGGCGGTCAAGGCTCCGGCGGCACGCGGCGCGGGTCAGCGCGGTCGCCCGCTTGCCGCCTCGATTCGCGTTTACGTCTGTAACTGCGCATCAAGCGGGAGGACGCCATGACGCAATCGCACCCCCACGCCATTGACGGCCTGCGCCGGGCTACCCTGGCCGCCTGCATGGCTGCCGCGTTCGGCCTGCATGAGCACCACGCGACGGCAGGCGCCATTCCGTATTCCGCAGCGCCGCCGAGCGTGACAGCGAGTCAGCCTTCGAGCGCGCCGCGGACACCCGCGGTCGTCGTCGCCAACTGCAACGACACCGGCGCCGGCAGCCTGCGTTCAGCGATCCTGGCTGCGGCGAGCGGCGATACGATCGACCTCACGCAGCTGAGCTGCGGCACGATCACGCTGACGACGGGCCAGATCCAGGTCGACCAGGACAATCTGTTCATCGAAGGTCCCGGCGCTTCCGCGCTGACCATCGAGGGCGGCACGGATCCCAGCGGATATAACCGTGTTTTCATGCATCTGGGCACCGGGCGCCTGACCGTCAGCTACGTCACGATCTCGCACGGCAGCCAGATGCTCGCCGATACCAGCCGCGGCGGGTGCATCTTTTCCAATGGCGACGTGCGAATTTCGAACGCGATCGTCGACTCCTGCATCGCCAACGCCGGTGGTCCGGGCGACGCCCACGGCGGCGGGATTGCAGCGTTGGGCGAAGTCTCGCTGTTCGAGAGCACGGTGACGAACTGCCTCGCGTATTCGCAGAATTATCATTCTTCCGGCGGCGGCATCGACAGCGGTTCGTTGAGTTCGAAATACAGCACGATCTCGGACAACCGCTCTGCGAGTGGCAGCACCTACTACGGCTCGGGAGGCGGTTTTTACTGGGAAGGCGGCGGCGATGTGTACCTGCGATCGACGATCGTATCCGGCAACTCGGCGACGTTCGACTACGGCGGCCTCGCCGTCCGCGGACTCAGCAACGCCTACACCGCGAATGTCATCAACAGCACCATCGCCGATAACTACGCAAGACAATTTGTCGGCGGTGCCGCGTTCCAGATACCGGTCACGATCTCGAACAGCACGATCGCGTTCAACGACGCGGGCCACGTCGGAGCTGCCGCCGGACTCTCCATCAACGCCGTGGTATCGGCTGATCTCGAAAGCACGCTGGTTGGATTGAACGCCGCCAACGGGTACCCGGACGATCTCGAAACGTTCGCAGGCGCCACGATCACCGGCGCGAACAACCTCGTCGTCGTCTCGGGCGCGACGCTGCCCGCCGACACGATCCGCGACTGCCCGCTGCTCTCGGCGCTCGCGGACAACGGCGGTTACACGAGAACGGCGGCGCTGCTGCAGGGCAGCCCCGGCACCGATGTCGGCAGCAATCTGCTCGGGTTTCTCTATGACCAGCGCGGCGCCCCGTTCGCGCGCGTGGTCGGTGCCAATGCGGATATCGGCGCGTTCGAGAATCAGGGCAACCCGGACGATCTCGTATTCGCCGGAGACTTCGATCCGTCGCGATGTCCGTAGCGCCGCGGCGGTGCATCGAGCGCGCCGATCGTGACGACGACTCTCGCTCGCGCGCGTCGGTCGTCGGGATAGCGAGCGCGCCTTGCGCTAGCTGATTCGATCCGCGCCCGCCATGTAGGCACGCAACGCCTCGGGCACGGCGATCGATCCATCGGCGTTCTGATAGTTCTCCATGACCGCGATCAGCGCGCGACCGACCGCGACGCCGGAGCCGTTCAGCGTGTGCACGAGCTCGGGCTTGCCAGTCGCCGGATTGCGCCAGCGCGCCTGCATGCGCCGCGCCTGGAAATCCGTGCAGTTCGAGCACGAAGAAATTTCGCGATAGGTGTTCTGCGAGGGCAGCCAGACTTCGAGATCGTAGGTTTTCGCGGCGGCAAAGCCCATGTCGCCGGTGCACAGCAGCACGCGGCGGTACGGCAGGCCGAGTTTCTCGAGCACGACTTCCGCACAGCGCGTCATGCGCTCGTGCTCGTCCCGGCTTTCGGTCGGCTTGGCGATGCTGACCAGCTCGACCTTCTCGAACTGATGCTGGCGGATCATGCCGCGCACGTCCTTGCCGTAGCTTCCGGCCTCGGCGCGGAAGCACGGCGTGTGCGCGGTCAGGCGAATCGGCAGCGCGCCGGCCTCGACGATCTCGTCGCGAACCATGTTCGTCAGCGAGACTTCGGCCGTCGGAATCAGATAGCGCCTGCCGTCACCGAGCGGGGTCGCGAAGAGATCCTCCTCGAACTTCGGCAACTGTCCGGTCCCCTGCATCGTTTCCGGATTGACCATGAGCGGCACGTTGCATTCGAGATAGCCGTGCTCGCGCGTATGCAGATCGAGCATGAACTGCGCGAGCGCACGATGCAGCCGCGCCAGCTCGCCGCGCAGCACCGTGAAGCGCGCGCCCGAGAGTTTCGAAGCGGTTTCTCCGTCGAGCCAGCCTTTGTGCGCCCCGAGCTCGACGTGATCCCTGACCTTGAAATCGAACGCGCGCGGCGTGCCCCAGCGGTGCTGCTCGGCGTTGTCGTTTTCGTCCTTGCCGCGCGGCACCGAATCGTCGGGCAGGTTCGGAATGCCGAGCGCGATGTCGGCGAGGCGCGTCTGTATGCCGGCCAGCCGATGCTCGTTCGCCTTCAGCCTGTCGCCGATGCCGGCGACCTCGGCCAGCAGCGCGGACGCATCCTCACCCTTGCCTTTCGCGACGCCGATCGCCTTCGAGCGCGTGTTGCGCAGGTTCTGCAGCTCCTGCGTCTCGGTCTGCGCGCTCTTGCGCTCGGCTTCGAGCGCTTCGAGCGCGGACTTGTCGAGCACGAAGCCGCGCGTCGCGAGGCGTTCGGCCGTCGCATCCAGGTGGCCGCGCAGCAGGGCCGGGTCGAGCATGAGGAGGTCCGCGGAAAAAACGAAGGGCGCGGATTATCGCCGCGCCCTCGTCCTCGCTGCAACGCAGCGTGCGTTTACTTGCGGCCGAGCCACCAGGCGATCGCGATGCCGGCCAAGAGCCATCCGATGCCTTCTTCGAGCAGGTTGCCGACCACGAAATCGGACGGGAACCGGTACCAGGTCCACTGCGGCACGATGTTCATGAGCCAGCCGAACACGCCGAACACGAGCGAGCCGATCACGCGCGCACCGAACGTCCAGGCCGTCGCCGCGAGCACGAAAGTCGCGAGGATCGCGCTCAGGAAATTGGTGATGAACTGCGTGATCAGTTGCGAGGTCATGCTGCCCGGCTCGGCCGGCGGCGTATTGACCACCGCAAAGACATACGGACTTTTCTGCGATTTTTCGGTCCACGCCTTCATGACCGCCGGATCGCTCATCTTGGCGGGATCGATGCTCGGCAGATAGTAGATGCCGGGCGTCGGCAAGCCCGTCGAGACGGCGCTCAGCACGATGTCTTCGTTCTGCGGCAGCCGGAAGCCCATCTGGCCGATGGGAAGGACCATGTGCGCGAGAAACTGCCACAGGAAAAGCACTATGGCGGCGAGTAGCGCCGCAACGCCGATACGCATGGTGCACCTCATTCCCCGAGTGGAGGCGCGACGTTACGCCGGCGCCCGCGCTCGGGCAACGGGAAGCGATGACGCGGTGCGGCATTCGACGTTGCGACTTCGCATCAGCGCCGCGTCGTCGCCGCCGCCGGCACGACCCAGACGCGCAGCAGCACCGCGGCGAACAACGCGCAGGCGGCCCCGAATGCGAACGCGGTCATCGGCGACGAAGCGGACCAGAGCCATCCGAACAACATCGACGCCGGCAGCAGCAGGATTCCGGACACGAGGTTGTACCAGCCGAACGCCGTGCCGCTGCGCTCGCGCGGGATGAGGTCGGCGACCAGCGCCTTCTCGGTTCCTTCGAGCGCGGCGGTGACCACGCCGTATCCGGCGAATGCAATCCACAAGGCCCAGCCTGCGCTCGGCAACAGGCCGATCACGAGATAGGCGGCCGCATAGGCCGCCCAGGCTATCGAGAGAACACGCGCGCGGCCGAAGCGGTCCGAAAGTGCGGACAGCGGCGTCGAAAGAAAAGCCGCAATCGCCGAAAAGAGCGCCCACATCAGCGTGACCTGTGTCGCACCGCTGCCGAGATCGTTCGCACGCAGCAGCAGAAACATGTTCGAGGAGTTGCCGAGCGTGAACAGCGCGAGCACCCACAAATAGCGTCGGAAAGCCGGCGGCAGTCCGGCGAGCGTCCAGCGGAATGGTTCGCGGGATTGCGGTCTCGCCTCGGGTTCGCGTACCGCGAACGCGAGTCCGAGCACGAGCAGCGCGGGAATCACCGCGAGCAGGAAGACCTCGCGCAACGGAATGCCCGCTGCCAGCAACGCCCATGCGCTCAGCGGGCCGATGACCGCGCCGAAGTTGTCCATCGCCCGATGGAATCCGAACGCCAGCCCGCGCTGCTCCGGTCCGATGCTGAGATTGATCAGTGCATCGCGGGGCGCGGTGCGCAAACCCTTGCCGACCCGGTCGGCGAAGCGGCACACGAGCACGCCGACCCAGCTCGCGGTGAGGCCGATCAGCGGACGCGCGAAACCGGCGATGCCATAGCCGGCGATGACCCATGCGCGCGTGCGGCCGGCGCGGTCGGCGAGCACGCCGGCGCCGAGCTTGATCACGCTCGACACGGCTTCCGCGACGCCTTCGATGACGCCAAGCGCTTTTGGTCCCGCCATCAGCACGGAAGCGAGATAAATCGGCACGAGCGGATAGATCATGTCGCTCGCCGCGTCGTTGAGCAGGCTGATCGCGCCGAGCAGCCAGATCGTGCGCGGCAGCTGCAGCGCGGCGCGAATCACGGACGATGGCACCGCTCGTTCCACGCGATCTCCCGCTTCACGTCGCCCCGTGCGCCGCTCGCCGGCGCGGAAATGACGAGCCGATCATTCCTTTCGTTTCGCCTTCCGCGCCGCGCGCAGCGCCTCGAGCTTCTCTCGAAACTGACCTTCCAGGCCGCGCTCGGTCGGTTCGTAGAATGCGGTATCCGCCAGGCTGTCCGGCAGGCACTGCTGGTCGAGCGCGATACCGCCTTCGGCGTCGTGGTCGTACTGATAGCCTTTGCCGTAACCGAGGCCCTTCATGAGCTTCGTCGGCGCATTGCGCAGCTGCAGCGGCACTTCCAGCGTGCCGGTCTCGCGAACGACGTCCTTCGCCTGATTGAACGCCACGTACGCGGCATTGCTCTTCGGCGCGATCGCGAGATACAGCGCGAGCTCGGCGAGCCCGAGCTCGCCTTCAGGGCTGCCGAGGCGGACGTAGGTGTCCCAGGCATCGAGCGCCATGCGCCAGGCGCGAGGATCGGCGAGCCCGATGTCCTCGACCGCCATGCGCGCCATGCGCCGGGCCAGATAGAGCGGATCGACGCCGCCGTCGAGCATGCGCGTCAGCCAGTACAGCGCGGCATCGGGATCGGACGACCGGATCGACTTGTGC
>DAISJF010000100.1:0-7095 GCA_036821625.1 Rhodanobacteraceae bacterium | reverse complement strand
GTGGTCAGCAACAAGATGCAGAAGACGGTCACCGTGCTGCTCGAGCGCCAGGTGCAGCATCCGCTGTACGGCAAGATCGTGCGCCGGTCCAGCAAGGTGCACGCGCACGACGAGAACGGCGAGTGCAGGGAAGGCGACGTCGTTCGCATCGCCGAGACGCGTCCGCTGTCGAAGACCAAGAACTGGCGCGTGGTGAAAGTCATCACGCGCGCCGAACAGTAAGCGTGGGCAGAAGGAGAAACGCGACATGATCCAGATGCAGACCACGCTGGCCGCGGCGGACAACAGCGGCGCACGCGAGCTGATGTGCATCAAGGTGCTCGGCGGCTCGAAGCGCCGTTATGCGCAGATCGGCGATGTGATCAAGGTGTCCGTGCGCGAAGCGATTCCGCGCGGCAAGGTCAAGAAGGGCGAGGTCTACGACGCCGTCGTCGTGCGCACGCGCAAAGGCGTGCGTCGCGCGGACGGTTCGCTGATCCGCTTCGACGGCAATGCCGCCGTCCTGTTGAACAACAAGCTCGAGCCGATCGGCACGCGTATTTTCGGACCGGTCACGCGCGAGCTGCGCAGCGAGCGGTTCATGAAGATCGTGTCGCTGGCGCCGGAAGTGCTGTGAATTGAAAGCTGACATGTCGTCATTCCGGCGAAAGCCGGAACCCATTTTGATCTTTGTTCAAGGAAAAAATGGATCCCGGCTTTCGCCGGGATGACGGGGCAGGAAACGTTGGACCGAAGCACGATGGTCGTGCTCCATGAAATCGAGAGTCTCACCATGAACAAAATTCGCAAAGGCGATCAAGTCATCGTGATCGCCGGCAAATACAAGGGCCAGAGGGGCGAAGTCCTGCGCGTCGCGGCTGATCGCGTGTTCGTGCAGAACATCAACCTGGTCAAGCGCCACACGAAGCCGAATCCGCAGGCGAACCAGCCCGGCGGCATCATCGAGCGCGAGGCCTCGATCCACATCTCCAACGTAATGCTGTTCAACTCCGCCGCCAACAAGGGCGAGCGCGTGGGCTTCAAGGTGCTCGACAACGGGCGCAAGGTCCGCACGTTCCGCTCGTCCGGCGAAGTGGTTGACGCGTGAGGCCTGCCGTCATGACAACCCGTCTGGAAACGTTCTACAAGAAAGAAGTCACGCCGAAGCTGATGGAGAAGTTCGGCTACAAGAATCCGATGCAGGTGCCGCGCCTGGTCAAGATCACGCTCAACATGGGCGTGGGCGAGGCCGTCGGCAACAAGAAGATTCTCGAAAACGCGGTGGCCGACATGGCCAAGATCGCCGGGCAGAAGCCGATCACGACGCTGTCGCGCAAGGCGCACGCGACGTTCAAGATCCGCGAGAACTGGCCGATCGGCTGCAAGGTCACGCTGCGTCGCAATCGCATGTACGAGTTCCTCGATCGCCTGATCAACATCTCGCTGCCGCGCGTGCGCGACTTCCGCGGCGTGTCGGGCCGCGCGTTCGACGGTCGCGGCAACTACAACATGGGCGTCAAGGAACAGATCATCTTCCCCGAGATCGATTTCGACCAGATCGACGCGCTGCGCGGCATGGACATCGCGATCACGACGACCGCGCGCACGGACGAAGAAGCCAAGGCGCTGCTCGAAGCGTTCCGCTTTCCGTTCCGCAACTGACACTCGCCTGATCGAAGCAGGCCAAGAGGCAAACGAATATGGCAAAGCGTTCCATGATCAACCGAGAGGTCAAGCGCACCAAGCTCGTCAAGCGTCACGGCGGCAAGCGCGTCGAGCTCAAGAAGATCATCTCCAGTGCGAGCGCCTCGTATGAGGACAAGCTCGCCGCCGCGACGAAGCTGATGAAGCTGCCGCGCGATTCGAGCCCTTCGCGCCAGCGCAACCGCTGCGCGCTGACCGGCCGCTCGCGCGGCGTGTACCGCAAGTTCGGTCTTGGCCGCCACAAGCTGCGCGAAGCGACGATGCGCGGCGACGTGCCGGGGCTGCGCAAGGCGAGTTGGTAAGAAAAGCCGGGAATGGTGAATCGGGAATTGGGAATCGTCGAAGGCGCATTCCAACTCCCATTCCCGATTCCCGATTCCCGATTCACCATTCCCGCTCTACAGCGGATATCGATGCCAGGAAACCGAAACAATGAGCATGACTGATCCCATCGCCGACATGTTCACGCGCATCCGCAATGCGCAGGCCACGGGCAAGCGCACCGTGGCGATGCCGGCCTCCCGCGTGAAGCAGGCGCTCGCCAAGCTCCTGAAGGACGAGGGCTACATCACCGATGCGCAGACCACGAACGCCGAAGGCAAGGCGGTGCTCGAGATCGCGCTCAAGTACTACGAAGGCAAGCCGGTCATCGAGCGCCTCGAGCGCGTCAGCCGTTCGGGCCTTCGCGTATATCGCGGCAAGAACGAGCTGCCGAAGGTCCTCGGTGGCCTCGGCGTCTCGATCGTGTCCACGTCCGCCGGCATCATGACCGACGCGCAGGCCCGCAAGGCGGGTCTCGGCGGCGAGGTCATCGGTCTCGTCGCGTAACTCCGGAGCGCATTCCCATGTCACGCGTTGCAAAGAAACCCGTCGCGCTGCCGAAAGGCGTCGATTGCCAGGTCCAGGCCGGCGCGATCACGATCAAGGGTCCGAAGGGCACCCTGAAAATCGCCTCGCCGTCCGGGGTCGACGTTTCCGTCGACGGCGGCACGGTGCAGTTCAAGTCCAAGAATCAGGCCGATTCGAAGATGGCCGGGACCGCGCGCGCGCTGGTCAACAACATGGTCAAGGGCGTGGCGGACGGCTATTCGAAGAAGCTCGAGCTCGTCGGCGTCGGCTATCGCGCCGCGATGCAGGGCAAGGACCTGAACCTCACGCTCGGCTTCTCGCATCCGGTCGTGTTCAAGGCGCCGGAAGGCATCACGATCGAAGTGCCGGCGCAGACCGAGATCATCATCAAGGGCGCCGACAAGCAGCGCGTCGGCGAAGTCGCCGCGAAGATCCGCGCGTTCCGTCCGCCGGAACCCTACAAGGGCAAGGGCGTGCGTTACTCGGGCGAGCACATTTCGTTGAAGGAAGCCAAGAAGGCGTAACGACGCCGATCCGCTTTCAGAGGAATCAAGCAATGGACAAGAACACAGCCAGACTCCGCCGCGCCAAGGCGACCCGCGCGCACATCCGCAAGCTCGCGGTGCCACGCCTCACCGTGCACCGCAGCGCGCAGCACATCTATGCGCAGGTCACGAGCGCGGACGGCGACAAGGTCATCGCGTCCGCGTCGACCGTGCAGAAGGCGATCGCCGGAGATCTCAAGGGTACGAAGAACAAATCGGCCGCGGCAGCGGTCGGAAAGGCCGTCGCCGAGCGCGCGCTCAAGGCCGGCGTCGACAAGGTCGCATTCGACCGCTCGGGCTTCCGCTATCACGGTCGCATCCAGGCGCTGGCGGATGCGGCGCGTGAGGCGGGATTGAAGTTTTGAAAGGCCGGGAATCGGGAATGGAGAATGGGGAATCGTAAAGCGGCTTTTCCATTCCCCATTCTCCATTCCCGACTCCCCAAACACACAACTCCAAGCGGCAAAGCCGCAAGCAGAAGTCCGCACCTTCCGAGGGCGGCATGAGGTGAGAAATGGCAACCCAGAACGAACGTGAAAACAGCGATGGCTTCCTCGAGAAGCTCATTGCCGTCAATCGCGTGGCCAAGACCGTCAAGGGCGGCCGCCAGATGAGCTTCACGGCGCTGACGGTGGTCGGCGACGGCGACGGCCGCGTCGGTTTCGGTTACGGCAAGGCGCGCGAAGTGCCGGTCGCGATTTCCAAGGCGATGGAGCGCGCGCGCAAGACGATGGTGCGCATCGAGTTGAACAACGGCACGTTGTTCCACCCGGTCAAGGCGAACCACGGCGCGGCGCGCGTGTTCATGCAGCCGGCTTCGGAAGGCACCGGCGTGATCGCCGGCGGCGCGATGCGCGCCGTGCTTGAAGTGGTCGGCGTCAAGAACGTGCTGGCGAAGGCGGTCGGTTCGCGCAATCCGATCAATCTGGTCCGCGCGACGATCCTCGGCCTGCAGGCAATGGCCTCGCCGCAGCGCATCGCGTCCAAGCGCGGCAAGACCGTCGACGAGGTGCTCGGCAATGGCTAAGGCAAAAGCGAAGAGCGCCGGAAACAAGATCCGCGTGCGCCTTTTCAAGAGCCCGAACGGCTGCCAGGCGCGCCATCGCGTCAGCGTGCGTGCGCTCGGCCTGCGCAAGCTGAACGACGTGCGCGAATTGAACGATTCGCCGTCCGTGCGCGGTCTGATCAACCAGGTCAGCTATCTGGTCCGCATCGAGGAAGGCGCTTGAGCGCCCGGAAGAAGGAACAAGCCATGCGTCTCAATACTCTCAAGCCGGCCACGGGTGCGCGCAAGGCGCGCGTGCGCGTCGGACGCGGCATCGGCTCGGGACTCGGCAAGACGGCCGGTCGCGGCCACAAGGGCCAGTACGCGCGTACCGGCAAGGGCAAGGTCAAGCCGGGCTTCGAAGGCGGCCAGATGCCGCTGCAGCGCCGCCTGCCGAAAGTCGGTTTTCGCTCGAAGATGAAGCACGAGGTCAGCGAAGTGCTGCTCTACCAGCTCGACTCGCTGAAGGCCGACGTCATCGATTTCGACGCGCTCAAGGCCGCGGGCCTCATTGAAACCCGCGCCTCGCGCGCCAAGATCGTCAAGAAGGGCGAGCTCAAGCGCGCCGTGAAGGTCAAGGGTGTTGCCGCGACGGCCGGTGCCAAGGCGGCGATCGAGGCTGCCGGCGGCAGCGTGGAGTAATCCGTGGCATCGTCGCAATCGGGCATGCTCGCTTCGTTCGGCAAGTTGACCGAGCTCAAGCAGCGTCTCCTGTTCGTGGTCGGCGCGCTCGTCGTGTTCCGGCTCGGCTCGTACATTCCGCTGCCGGGCATCAATCCGGACAAGATGGCGGAGATCCTCGGCAAGTCGGGCGGCCTGCTCGACATGTTCAACATGTTCTCGGGCGGCGCGCTGCTCCGCATGTCCGTGTTCGCGTTGAGCGTGATGCCGTACATCTCGGCGTCGATCATCGTGCAGATGTTCGCGTCGGTGATTCCGGCCTGGCAGCAGCTGCGCAAGGAAGGCGAGGCCGGCCGGCGCAAACTGACGACGTACACGCGATTCGGCACGGTCGCGCTCGCGATGTTCCAGTCGTTCGGCGTCGCGACGATGCTGCAAAGCAGCCAGCAGGGCCTCGTCTATGCGCCGGGGCCGAGCTTCGTGTTCACGACCGTGGTCGGGCTCACTGCCGGCACGATGTTCCTGATGTGGCTCGGCGAGCAGATCACCGAGCGCGGCGTCGGCAATGGCATATCGCTCCTGATCTTTGCCGGCATCGTCGCCGGGCTGCCGCATGCGGTGGTCTCGACGCTCGGCATGGCGCAGACGGGCGAGCTGCCGATCCTGCGCGTGCTGATCGTGTTCTCGATCGTGCTCGCGGTGACTGCGTTCGTCGTGTTCATGGAGCGCGGCCAGCGCCGGATCACGGTCAACTACGCACGGCGCCAGGGCGGCGCCGGCAAGGCGTACATGAACCAGTCCTCGCACCTGCCGCTCAAGATCAACATGTCCGGCGTGATTCCGCCGATCTTCGCCTCGTCGCTGCTGCTGTTCCCGGCGACTGCGGCAAGCATGTTCAACAATTCGAACGAGGTGCACTGGCTGCAGCTGCTGACGTCGGCGCTCGGCCCGGGCGAGCCGCTGCACATGCTGATCTACGCGCTGCTGATCATCATCTTCGCGTTCTTCTACACGGCGCTGGTGTTCAACTCGCAGGAAACGGCCGACAACCTCAAGCGTTCCGGCGCGCTGATTCCGGGCATCCGTCCGGGCCGTGCGACGGCCGACTATATCGACGGCGTGCTGACCCGACTGACCGGCGCCGGCGCGCTGTACCTGGTCGCGGTCTGCCTGGTGCCGGATTTCCTGCGCAACGCCTGGCACGTGCCGTTCTACTTCGGCGGCACCTCGCTCCTGATCGTCGTCGTCGTGGTCATGGATTTCACGGCCCAGATCCAGGCTCACCTGGTCTCGCACCAGTACGAGAGCCTGCTCAAGAAGGCCAACCTGCGGGGTCGCTGACCGCAATTCGCGGCCGGGGAGGGTGGTTTCAGGGGTTTCCTGACTGCTCCAATCCGGCTACAATGTCAAGTTCTCTGCGTACTTAGTCGATTTTTTGGAGACGGTGAAACATGGCTCGCATTGCGGGTGTCAATCTTCCGGTTCAGAAGCATGTCGGGATCGGCCTCCGGGCCATTTTCGGCATCGGCCGGTCGCGCTCGAAGAAGGTCTGCATCGACGCCGGCGTGAATCCCGCGACGAAGATCAAGGATCTCACCGAGGCCGAGGTCGACAAGATCCGCCATGAGATCGCCAAGGTTGCCGTCGAAGGCGATCTGCGTCGCGAGGTCGGCATCTCGATCAAGCGCCTGATCGACCTCGGCACGTATCGCGGCCTGCGCCACCGGCGCGGCCTGCCGGTGCGCGGCCAGCGCACGCGCACGAACGCGCGCACGCGCAAGGGCCCGCGCCGCCAGATCAAGAAATAAGCATTCGCTGACCCCGAAAAGAATCCGAGGAAATCCCGTAACCCATGAACAAGCCGGTTGCAGCCAAACCGAAGAAGAAGACCAAGCGCGTGGTGACGGACGCCGTCGCCCACGTGCAGGCGTCGTTCAACAACACCGTGGTCACGATCACCGACCGTCAGGGCAACGCGCTGTCGTGGGCGACCGCCGGTGGCGCCGGATTTCGCGGTTCGCGCAAGTCGACGCCGTTTGCCGCGCAGGTCGCGGCCGACAAGGCGGCGCGCGCAGCGGCCGATTACGGCGTCAAGACCGTGGAAGTCCGTATCAAGGGCCCGGGCCCGGGCCGCGAGTCGGCCGTGCGTTCGCTCAACAACGCCGGCTTCAAGGTCACCAACATCATCGACGTGACGCCGATCCCGCACAACGGGTGCCGTCCGCCGAAAAAGCGCCGCGTGTAAAGGGAAGGGATAGAGAACCATGGCACGTTATATCGGACCGACCTGCAAGCTCGCGCGCCGCGAAGGCGCGGACCTGAGCCTCAAGTCCCCCGCGCGCGCGATCGATT
>DAISJF010000099.1:0-7149 GCA_036821625.1 Rhodanobacteraceae bacterium | reverse complement strand
ATCGGCAGGACTGCCGATTTGCACGGCGAAGCCGCCGAAGGCGAGGTGCAAGGATGCACCGAGTGAACGTGCCGGAGGCGGATGAGGGCGCTCTTGGTAGCGTGACTCAAGGGCATCCCTCACCCCAGCCCTCTCCCGCAAGCGGGAAAGGGGGTGCACCGTTTTTCCCTTCTCCCGCTTGCGGGAGACAAATCGGCAGGACTGCCGATTTGCACGGCGAAGCCGCCGAAGGCGAGGTGCATGGATGCACCGAGTGAACGTGCCGGCAGGCGGATGAGGGCGCCATTGGTTTCGGTCGAACCAGAAGAACCCTCACCCCAACCCTCTCCCGCAAGCGGGAGAGGGGGAAAGGCGTGGTTTGACGAGTCAGCACGATTCACGCCGGCGCCTCCTGGTCCGCGCCGCTGCGGAAGAACTCGGCGGGTTTGAATGCGGCGAGACGTGCAACGATCAGCGACGGAAACGTCTCGATCTTGGTGTTGAGATCGCGCACCGCGCCGTTGTAGAAGCGGCGCGCGTACTGCAGATGATCCTCGATCTCGACCAGCTCGCGCTGCAGCGCGAGGAAGTTCTCGCTGGCCTTGAGGTCCGGGTAGCGCTCCTGCAGCGCGAGAATGCGGTCGATCTGCTTGGCGAGCTCGCCTTCGGCCTCGGCCTTGTCCGCGAGCGAAGCCGCGGAAACGGCGCGCGAGCGCAGCTCGGTCAGCGTCGTCAGCGTCGCGCGCTCGTAGCTCGCATAGCCCTGCACGGCGGCGACGAGCTGCGGCACGAGATCGTGGCGCCGCGTGAGCTGCACATCGATGTCGCTCCACGCCGCGCGCACCTGGTTGCGCGCGGCGATGAGGTCGTTGAAGACGACGACCACGGCCGCGAGCACGACGAACGCGATCGCGCCGATCCACCACATCAGCATGGCGGCCCTCCCCCCGAAAACCGCGCCATCTTCGCACGGGAAAGGCCTGATCGGGCGCGACCGCCGTCCCGCTTGCGGTACGATGACGGCATGAGCGAATCGAAGACGCACTTCGGCTATCGCGAGGTGCCAGAAGGCGAAAAGGCAAAGCTGGTCGGCCGCGTGTTCAGCTCGGTCGCGCAGAAGTACGACCTCATGAACGACCTGATGTCGTTCGGCGCGCATCGCGTGTGGAAGCGCTATTTCGTCGCCACGAGTGGCGTGCGCGAAGGCGACATCGTGCTCGACCTCGCCGGCGGCACCGGGGACATCGCGGCGCTGCTGGCGCCGCGCGTCGGCGACAAGGGCGCGGTCGTCGTCGGCGACATCAATGCCGACATGCTGCGCGTCGGTCGGGATCGCCTGCTCGACCATGGGCGCGTGCGCGGCCTCGATTACGCCCAGCTCGACGCCGAGGCGCTGCCGTTCCCGGACAAATCGTTCGATTGCGTGACGATGGCGTTCGGTCTGCGCAACGTCACGCGCAAGGAGCGCGCGCTGGCCGAGATCCGCCGCGTGCTCAGGATCGGCGGCCGCGCGCTGATCCTTGAGTTCTCGCAACTGCGCGCGGAATTCCTGAAACCGCTCTACGACTTCCATTCGTTCGAAGTATTGCCGCGGCTCGGGCGAATGATCGCGGGCGACGAGGCCAGCTATCGCTACCTCGCCGAATCGATCCGCAAGCACCCGGATCAGGAAACGCTGAAGGCGATGATGGAAGAGGCCGGCTTCGCGCGCGTCGATGTGCGCAATCTGTCGGCCGGGATCGTTGCGATCCATCGCGGGTATCGCGTCTGACGTCGTCGTTCGCGCGGGAACGCAAACCGGGCGAGCGGCTGGCCGAAGGCGCTGGATCCGCGTTTCGCGGGGATGACGAGCGCGGCGCGCCCGTCATTTGCATCACGTTTACATCCGCCTAGCACTTTCGTCATAGGTCAGCACCGCTCGACGGCGACAAACTTCGCCATTCGCCGCCGCGAGCGGCCGAAGTCTCGCGTTGGTCATTCGAGGATTTCCGTCATGCGTGTTGCCTGGATCGGTTCGTTGCTGTTCTCGCTGCTGATCGTTGCCGCCGCGCCCGCTTTCGCGGCCGACGAGGACAAGGACAAGGACGCCAGCACCGCGCAGGACAAGGACAGCAAGGATGCGAAGAAGGACGAGAAAAAGGATGAAAAGCCCGTCCCGCCCGAGAAGACATCCGTCTCGCACGGCTCGGTCGACGTCGGCGGCCGCACGGTTCACTACACAGCGACGGCGGGCAACGTGCTCATCCGCGACGACAAGGAGGACAAGCCCAATGCGAGCGTCTTCTACGTCGCGTACACGGTCGAGGACAACGCCAAGGGCTCGCACCGGCCGGTCACGTTCTTCTACAACGGCGGACCCGGCTCATCGAGCGTCTGGCTGCACATGGGCTCGTTTTCGCCGGTGCGCGTCGAGTCGGCCAGCGCTGCGGCGACCGCGCCGCCGCCGTATCACCTGGCCCCGAATCAATACAGCCTGATCGACAAGAGCGATCTCGTCTTCATCGACGCGGTCGGCACCGGCTATTCGACGCCGGTCGGCAAGGGCAAAGGCAAGGATTTCTGGGGCGTCGACGAGGATCTGCACGCGTTCGCGAAGGCCATCACGCGCTACGTGACGATCAACCAGCGCTGGAACTCGCCGAAGTTCCTGTTCGGCGAATCGTACGGCACGACGCGCTCGGCCGGCCTCGTCAACATGCTGCAGAACCAGGGCATGGCGTTCAACGGCGTCGTGCTGCTGTCCTCGATCCTGAACTACGCGGCGAACTCGCCGGGTCTGGACCAGACCTATATCGGCTCGCTGCCGACGTACGCGGCGATCGCATGGTTCCACGACAAGGTGCCGAACAAACCGGCCAGCGTGGAGGCGTTCGTCGACGAGGCGCGCGCGTTCGCTGTCGGCGAATACGCGAGCGCGCTCGCGAAAGGGCAATCGCTGGCGCCCGCCGAGGAGGACGCCATCGCAGCCAAGCTCTCGCGCTTCACCGGTCTTTCGCCGCAGTACCTCAAGGAAGCGAACCTGCGCGTGAACCAGAGCCGCTTCCGCAAGCAGCTCCTGCGCGACGAGCGCCGCACGGTCGGGCGCTACGACGCGCGCTACGAAGGCATCGATCTCGACGCGGCCGGCGAGAATCCGGAATACGACGCGTCGGACACCGCGATCGCGGGCGCGTTCACGGCTGCGTTCAACAACTACGTCGAAGGCACGCTGAAGTGGCAGAGCGACGTGCCGTACAAGACCACCAGCTTCGACATCATCCGCGAGTGGGACTGGAAGCACGAGCAGTCCGGCGCACGCTTCCCGCAGCGCCAGCCCTACGTCGCCGGCGATCTCGCGCGCGCGATGCGCGAGAACCCGAAGCTGCAGGTGCTGTCGGCAAACGGCTATTTCGATCTGGCGACGCCGTTCTTCGCCACCGAATACGATCTCTCGCACATGGAGCTCGATCCGTCGCTGCGCGCGAATCTCGCGTTCGCGTACTACCCGTCCGGGCACATGGTCTATCTCAACGTCGACGCGCTGGCGCGGTTCAAGGCGGATCTCTCCGCGTTCTACGATCGCGCACAGGCGCATTGAGCCGATATCGGCTCGCGAGCGACGACGGGGTGTGCGGCTAGAGCTTCGGCTGAAGCGTGACGTACCGGGATCCGTCCGGCACGCACGCAGTTCCCGATCCCGGCTGCGGCCCCCAAACCGGCCGCCGAGGTGGCCAGGAGGGAGACAGTCCGAACTCCGTCGGACCGGGCCTCTCCCTCCCGGCCGGGGGGATCGATCGCTTGCCCTGCGGGCATGCCCGCACGGGTAGCAGCGTGCGCTCGATCCGACCGGACAGATAGCTGTAACTTCTTACAGGGGCGGGAGCGTGGAGGCGCGAATGGCGGGCTCGCGAAGCGGACGCGGCCGTATCGACGCGATCTTTACAACGTGATCAGCTGTAAAGCGATCGCGCGCGCGACCGCCTGGCGCCGGCCGAACACGCCGAGCTTGCGTGCCGCATTCTCGACATGGAACACGACGGTGCGCTCGGTGATGCCGAGCAGCTTCCCGATCTCCCAGCCGGTCTTTCCTTCCGCGGCCCAGTGCAGACATTCGAGCTCGCGCGAGGTGAGATGGATGCCGGCGCTCGTCTGCGCCGCCGCGGCGAAGCGGTGTCCGACTTCGTGCGTGAACGTCGCGAGCAGCTGCACGCTCGCGAGCTGATGCAGCCGCGTGCGTCTGTCGGTGCGATCGTCCGAACCCGCCACCGACAACAGGCCCCACTGACACCCGAGCCCGTGCACCGGCGTCGAGATGCCGATCTTGAGCCCGAAATCGAGTGCTTCCTGGAAGAACGAGGGGCAATAGCGATTGCGTTCGGCGACGGAGCCGTCCGCGGTCCACACCAGCGGCGTCGCGTGCTCGCGACAATGCGCGACGACCGGATCGCCGCCGAGATGGCCGTTGTCGATGCCGCGCTTGAGCCACGCGGTCGGATACGCGCTCAGCACATACGGAAACGCGTCCTTGCCGCTCGGCGTCGTGGCGTAGACCCAAGAATCGAAACCCAGCCGCTTGACGTGCTCGCTGACCGCGCGGCGCAACTCGTCCGGCGTGGTACAAGCAAGCAGCTCCTCAAGCGTATCGAGGTATGCCCGCATCGATGGCCCCTGTAATCACGAAAATGGTATCACGCGGCACAAATGCAACAATTACACGCGAGTCGCTTCCGTGGGGGCGGCATCGTCCGTACCGTTCCGGCATTGTCCAGATTCCACCGGGAAATGCACGTGACGATCTTATGAATTTCCTGTCGATACGGACGATATTTCCCGCGGAACGGGAATCGGGGCGCGTCGTGGCCTTCCTTCGGGTTCGAGGATTGCTCTGCATGTGTCTGACCACGCTGCTGATCGTCACGATTGCGACCGCGTCCGCCGCCGCGGCGCCGCCGGATCCGCACAGCTACGGCAATCCGGATGAGATCGCCGTGCGAGCGGTCGCGCTGGACCTTTCGATCGAATTCGAGCAGCGCCGCGTCGATGGCACCGCCGAGTTGTCGCTCGACCGGAAGAATCCTGCGGCGCGCCAGCTCGTGCTCGATACGCGCGATCTCGATATCCGTGGCGTCGAAGCGCTCGACTCGGCAGGCGTGGCGCACCCGGCGACGTTCGCGCTGGATCGCCGCGATCCGATCCTGGGTTCGGCGCTGCGCATACGTCTCGACGCGTCGTCACCGAAAGTGCGCATACGCTACCGTACGTCGCCCGACGCGTCGGGCCTGCAGTGGATGACGCCTGCGCAGACCGCCGGCAAGCAACATCCGTTCATGTTCTCGCAGTCCGAATCGATCCACGCGCGCAGCTGGGTGCCGCTGCAGGATTCTCCGGCGGTGCGCTTCACCTGGACTGCTCGCGTGCACCTGCCGAAGGATCTGCGCGCGATCATGAGCGCGCCGAACGAGGTCGCCCACCGACTCGACGGCGAGTTCGGCTTCGCGATGGAACATCCGGTGCCTTCGTACCTGCTGGCGATCGCGGTCGGCGACATTGCGGCGCGTCCGACCGGCCCGCGCAGCGCGGTCTATGCGGAACCCTCGATCGTCGATGCGGCGGCGAAGGAATTCGCCGACATGGAAACGATGATCGCGACCACCGAAAAGCTCTACGGTCCGTACCGCTGGGGCCGCTACGACCTGCTCGTGCTGCCGCCGAGCTTTCCGTTCGGCGGCATGGAGAACCCGTGCATGACGTTCGCGACGCCGACCGTGATCGTCGGCGACAAGAGTCTCGTCTCGCTCGTCGCGCACGAGCTCGCGCATTCGTGGTCGGGAAATCTCGTCACCAACGCGGCCTGGAAGCACATGTGGCTCAACGAGGGATTCACGACCTATGTCGAGAACCGCATCGTCGAAGCGGTGTACGGCAAGGCGCAGGCGGATGAGGAATTCATCCTGGCCGCCGACGAACTGCGCGACGAGCTCGCGGATGTGCCGCCTCCCGATCAACGCCTGGTCCCGGACTTCGACCATCGCGATCCCGATGATGCCGGCTCGGATTTCGCGTACACGAAAGGCGCGTGGCTGCTGCGCATGCTCGAAGCGAGCTACGGGCGCGACGTGTTCGATGCGTACCTGCGCGGCTATTTCGACCACTTTGCGTTCCGGAGCATCACGACCGGCGAGATGCTCGCGTATCTCGACGAAAACCTGATCCGCCCGCATCCGGGGCGCATGAGCCTCGCCGAGGTCAGGGCGTGGATCGAGAAGCCCGGCATTCCGGACGACGCGAAAGTCCCGGTTTCGCCTCGCTTCGAGGCGATTGCCGGTGAGCGCAGCGCGTGGCTCGCCGGCGCGCGAGAGGCGGCGGCGCTCGACGCGAAGTCCTGGAATACGCAGGAGTGGATGTATTTCCTCGACGGTCTGCCGAAGAGGCTGTCGGCGTCGCAGCTCGAAGGTCTCGATGCCGCGTATCACCTCAGCGGCGCGCCGAATGCCGAGATCGCGCGCCGCTGGTATCTCGTCGCGATCCGCAACGACTACCGGCCCGCGCGCGCGGCGATGGCCGAGTACATGACGCGCATCGGCCGTCGCTATCTCGTCGTGCCGCTGTACGAAGCGCTCGCGAAGACGCCGGGCGGGCGGGCCTTCGCGCGCAACGTGTACGCGAACGCGCGCGCGGGCTATCACCCGCTGACGCGCGCAAGCATCGAGAAGGCGTTGAACGGGAAGTGAGCGGCGCGCGAAATCTCAGGCCCTGAGACGCCCGTGTCGCACGATCAGCACCGCACCGGATGCCGCATTTCGCCCCACGGACGGGGCGCCCCTCCAAAACGGCAGTCTTGCGCGGCGTCGTGACGACGCCGCGCTTCTTTTTCTACGGTTTGGCCGGCGCGGCCGCGGGTTTGCCGTCCGCGGGCCGATGGAAGTCCGCGTCGGGCTTCCACTGCGGGAACGTCGTCTCGTCGGCGAGCTTGCGACCGACCGCGTACAACGCCTTCAGATCCTCGATCACGCCGCGGAAATCCCAGTTCGGATCGAACTCGTCCGCGGGCTTGTGATAATGGTTCGCGGTGTAGTCGGCGTACGCCTTGCGGCCCGCTTCCTCGCCGCCGTCGACGAGATCGAGCCCCGAGCGCGCATACAGCACCGGCACGCCGAGCTTGGCGAAGTTGAGCTGATCGGAGCGGAAGAA
>DAISJF010000098.1:0-7164 GCA_036821625.1 Rhodanobacteraceae bacterium | reverse complement strand
TTGAGGCTGGACCCGACCCGCCACGTCATCGAAGAAGAGCATCCGCGGCAACGCGAGCCGAGAGCGGTGGCGGCCGACAGCGTGCTGTGATCACGCAAACAACCCTCGCGACTCGATGCTCGCGATTGCAGACGAGAACAGAACCTCAGAGCGAACAGCGATCGAACGTATCCGCGAAGATCGCATCCGCTGCCAGCACCGGAACGCACGCCGGCGCCGACGCGATGCCGTTGGCGATGACGACGATCCCGCTCGGCCCGGATTCGATGCTCGCCGGCACATCGAAGTAGGTCCATACCGGCGTCGTGCCGGTCGCGACTCCCATCGTGCTGTGGTCGTGCGTGCGCGCATAGAAGACGTTTCCGCTCGCGATGTTCGTGATCTGCACAAGAGGATAGTTGGTCGGCGCCTGGATCTCGTCGCCGAACGCCTGCGCCTGCGAGAGTCCGTTGAACTGGATGCCGCCGATCCGGTACGTCGTTCCGGGAATCAGCGCGTACGGCATGTCGTCGATGGCGGGAGCCCAGCTCGGATCCGGACCGGGCGCCGCATCGGGCGTGTAGATCTCGACGCTCAGGCCGTTCACGAGCGCCTGACCGTTCGGCAGCATGACGAGCAATGCACCGAAGCCCGTCGAGAGCGTCGGCGTCAGCGCCGTGCCGTCGAACTCGTAGAGCTGGCCCGACGTCGCGGAGACGAGCACGTTGCCGCTCGGCAGCAGCACGGCGCTCGTGTCGCCGGCGTCGTCGCCGGGCGGAAAATCAGGGCCGGCCGTCCACGTCATCGTGGCCGAGTCGAGAATCGCCGTGTGCGCGATGTGCGTGGGCTGATCGTCGGAGGCGCCGGTGCAGAACACGGTCAGATCGGGCCGCAACATGCATTGTCCGGTCTCGCCGGGCGGCGTGTACGTGCCGCCCGGGAAGATGACGGGCGGCTTGTGATAGTTCCACGCGAGCGATGCCGGCGTCGCGCCGAGGCTCGTCCACGAGCCTGCTTCCGGCGCGTCGGTGTAGAGATATCGCTCGGTGTTCGGCGCATCGAGCACGTCGACGGTGATGAATGATCCATCGGGCAGCAGCGTCCAGCCTTCCTCGGCGTTGAAATCCGCCTTGCCGGTGGAACCGAGCTCGGTCCACGTCATCGTCGCGGGATCGAGCTCGGCCACGCGCATGGTGAGCTTGTCGCCGAGCAGGAATTTGCCGTTCGGCATGACGATCGACGAGGAGTCGCCGATGAAGTCCCAGCCCGGCGGCGGATCGACCTGAGTCCAGCTGTCCGCGACCGGATCGTAGATCGCGCCGAGATTCGTCAGCGAAAACGGACCGCCCAGGTTGTATTCCCCGCCTTCGACGAGAACGCGGCCGTCGGCGAGCACCGCGGACGCATACGCGTACGGGCCGTAGTTCCAAGCCGCGGGCAGACTCGCAAGCTGTGACCAGGTTCCGTCGAGATAGCTTCCCGCCGCGTCGGGTGTCAGCTTCCACCAGCCCGTGAACGAGTCGTCCTGGAACATCACACTGCCATCGGTGAGCAGGAAGGGTGGGCCGGGACTGACGTTCGCCGGCGGCTGGTTCTTCAGCGGCTGCAGCGTTGCGGCCGTCGCGGCGCCGCACACGAAAAGTGTCGCGGCCAGCGCGATATGACCGGGACGGCACGTATTCATGCGATTTCTCCTCGGATCGTTTCCGATCGGGCCGAATGGCCGGCGGCATGGTGCCACGAAAGCGAGCGGGTTTCGTGAGGGCGCCCGGGCCAGCCCACACCGGTCCCTCGGGTTTCGCAAATGACGCGTGGAACGAACGGGACGCTCGCAATTCACGAACCGGCCTGCGATCGAAAAGGACGCGTGACATCGACTGCGACGAACCTCGATTCGACGGCTGGATGAATGCGGCCTTACCGGATCGCCTGCGAAAGTGCGGATCAGCCCGCTTCGAAGATCAGAATCCCGGTCGAACCCGCGTACCATGCGACGATGTTCCGGGAGTAGGCCGTGCCATCCGAACTCGCATCCAACGCGACGGGCGAAGAGAAGCGTCCGGCGATGAGCGACGCCCGCGACCACGACGCGGACGCATCGCATGCCGACCTCGACGCGCTGATCTCCGGCATCGCCGACTACGCGATTTTTCTTCTCGATACGCAGGGCCGGGTCAGGACCTGGAACAAGGGCGCCGAGCGCATCAAGGGATATGCGTCCGCAGAGATCATCGGCAAGAGCTTCTCCCTGTTCTACACACCCGAGGATCGCGAGGCCGGTGTTCCGGAGCGGGCGTTGCGCACGGCCCGCGAGAACGGCAAGTTCGAAGCAGAAGCGTGGCGCGTGCGCAAGGACGGCACGCGCTTCTACGCGAACGTTCTGATCGATGCGCTGCGCGCGCCGGATGGCGAATTGCTCGGCTTCGCCAAGGTCACGCGCGACATGACCGAACGCAAGGCCATGGAGGAAAAGCTCGCCCAGTCGCAGAAGATGGAGGCGATCGGCCAGTTGACCGGCGGCGTCGCGCACGATTTCAACAACATCCTGACGATCATCATCGGCAATCTGGACGTGATGGCCGGCGAAGCCGACGCATCGCGTCGCGAGCGGGCCCGGGAACGCGCGATGCGCGGCGCGCAACGTGCGGCGAAGCTCACTCAGCAGCTGCTTGCGTTCTCGAGGCGACAATCGCTGAATCCGAAGCACTGCGATGTCAACAAGCTCGTCACCGGAACGATCGAGCTGATCCGTCCCGTGCTGGGCGAGCAGGTCGTCGTACAGACCGTTCTCGCTCCCGGTTCGTGGCTTGCCGAAATCGATCCGCACCAGTTCGAGAGCGCACTGCTGAACCTGGCTTTGAATGCGAGGGATGCAATGCCGCACGGCGGGACACTGAAGATCGAAACGTCAAACGAAGAGGTCGACACGCGGCGCGCTTCCGCAATCGATGAAATCGCCGACGGACAATACGTGGCGATCAAGGTCAGCGACACCGGCATCGGCATGGAAAAGGACGTCCTGACGCACGCGTTCGAACCGTTCTACACGACCAAACCGCTCGGAGAGGGAACCGGACTCGGTCTGAGCCAGGTCTACGGCTTCGTCAAGCAATCCGGCGGGCACGTGCGTCTGGATACCGAGCTCGGCAAGGGCACGACCGTCACGATGTATTTTCCGCGCGCGGTCTCGCCGCGACCGCAGTCCGATCCCGATGTATCGCAGTCCGCGCCGACCGGCACCGAGACGATTCTGGTCGTCGAGGACGATCCCGATGTAAGCCAGTACACGGTCGATGCGCTGCGCGACCTCGGCTTTCGCGTGCTCGAAGCGCACGACGGTGCATCCGCGCTGCGCTCGCTCGCTGACAACGCGCAGATCGACCTCCTGTTCACGGATGTCGGACTGCCGGGCCTGAACGGTCGGCAACTTGCGGAGCAAGCGAAGATGCTGCGTCCGCGGCTTCCGGTGCTGTTCACGACCGGGTATGCGCGCGAAGCGATCGTTCATCATGGTCGTCTCGATCCCGGCATCGAGGTGCTGACGAAGCCGTACACGCGCGTACAGCTGGCCAAGGCCGTGCGCGCGATTCTCGATTCGACGCGCGCCGTGCCGAACGGATAGCAAGTCCGTTGCAGACGACGAATTCCGACGCGGTCGATATCCGACCTGAGACGGATGAATGCGCTTCGCTTCGTTCAGTCCCGGTCTCTGCTGAGGTTGCCTGCAACACCGCGAAAGCAGTAAGTAGTCGATGCATGTCCGAGAATCCGTTCACTGTCGTCTACGCCGACGATGAAGCCGATGTCCGCGACACCGTCGCAGACATGCTGAGAGCGGTCGGCATCTTCGTGCATGCGTGCAAGGACGGCAGCGAAGCGATCCGCGCCTGCGGCGAGATCAAAGCGGATGCTCTGCTGCTCGATCTCAACATGCCGGGCATGGACGGTTTTGCCGTCGCACGCGAGATTCGGAGCAATCCGGCAACGGCGCGGCTGCGCATCGTCGCGCTCACCGGCCGCAGCACCTGGGACATGCGCATCAGGGCGCTCGACGCCGGATTCGACGAGTTCGTCGTCAAGCCGATCGGTACGGAGCACCTCGTCGCGGTTCTGCGCGGAAAGCCGGCATAAGACGCTCCTGTCGGTTGATGGCGAGTCGTGCGTCGCGACGACCGCGAAAGGCAGCGCGCGCGATTCGTCCCGCCGCATTGTGAACAACTGCGCGGCCCGCAAAACGCTGCGGCTTTTTCTATTGAAGAACCGCACTTTTCGCGCTTCCTTCACTCGGAGTGGGCGATTTCACTCAAGGCCGTCGACAGGCGCCGCGCTAGACTGCGTTGCGTCCATGCGGGGGGTCGATGCGTGCTTTGCCGTCCGTTCTGTTGATGCTGCTCATCGCGGCCGCGCCCGCGGTTGCCGGAGAGCTGAGTGTCAGCATTGACGACGGCCACGGTCGGCCGGCGGCGGATGCCGTGGTCTCGTTGCGCAGGGACGGCGATGCCGAGCGGAGTCAGCAGCAGGCGCCGATGACCAAGATCATCGACCAGCGTGACGAGACGTTCATCCCCTACGTCGAGATTTTCCGGCCGGGCGATCAGGTCGTGTTCCGCAACAGCGATCGCACGCGGCACCACGTCTACTCGTTCGCTGCCGCGAAGAGCTTCGAGTTCGTGATCGCGCCGGGCGACAGCAGTGCTCCGGTGATGCTCGATCGCATCGGCGAGATCGCGGTCGGCTGCAACATCCACGACAAGATGATCACGCATCTCTACGTTTCGGACGCGCCATGGATCGCGCGCTCGCCGTCGGACGGGCGCGTCGTCTTCGACAACCTTCCGGCCGGCACGTACGAGATCGACGTGTGGCACCCTCAGTTGCGTCCCGGCAAACCGGGGCCGCATCAAACCATCGTGATTGACGATGGGCCCGCCAAGGCGACATTCTCGCTGCCGCTGTTGCCCGATCCGCGCCAGTCCGGCGATCGCAGCCGATATTGACGCCATGAGCTTCCGCCTGCGCCTATCGGTCCTGTTCGTCGCGACGCTGGTGGCGGTGCAGGTCTTCACCGCACTCCTGGTCTACGCGGTCGCGCGGCGCGCGCTGATTGCCGAAGGCGAGCGCCAGCTCAGCGCCGGCGCTGCAGCGGTCGCGCGCCAGCTCGACGACATTTCCAGCCGCGTCGCCGACAACGTCCAGGTGCTCGCGCTCGACTACGCGCTGCGCGCCGCGATCGCGCAGCGCGACCAGAGCACGGTGCTGTCGGCATTGCGCAATCACGGCCGGCGCATCGGTGCGGAACGCATGCTGCTGATCGGTCTGGACGGCTTGATCCGCTCCGACACCGCGAACGTGCCCGCCGACGGGCAGCCGTTTCCGTTCCCCGATCTTTCCGACGCGGCGCTGGAACGTCCCGCCGCGGCCGTCGTCGCGATGGACGGCAAGGCGTACTGGATGATCGTCGTTCCGGTCTACGCGCCTGAGCCCATCGCGATGATCGCAGCCGGCATTCCGGTCGACAATCCGCTGCTGGCGAGGTTGCAGCAGCTCTCGGCGCTGCCGCACACGATCGAACTCGTCAGCGACGCCGGCAACGGCCATTGGACCGACATTGCGCACGGCAGCGATTCCGTCGAGCTCGTGACCGCGCTGACCGCCACCCGCGGCGCGTTGCCGGTGAACCCGACGCTGGTGCGCGTCGATGGACGCGAATACGTCGCGTTGGCGACGCGCTTGCGCGAATCGCAACGCAGCGCGCCGGTCGCGGCCGTGCTCGGCTATTCGCTCGACGACGCGCTGCGGCCTTATCGTTCCGTCGCGCTGGCCTGGGCCAGCCTGCTTGCACTGTGCCTTGGCGCCGGTCTGATCGGCGCGATGCTGATCGCACGCAGCGTCGCGCAGCCGATCGAGACGCTCGCAGCGACCGTGCACCGTGTCGAATCCGGCGACTACGCGGCGACCGCACCGGTACTCGGCGGCGGCGAGATCGGTCAGCTCGCGGCCGCGTTCACGAACATGACGCACGCGATCGCCGAGCGCGAAGAGCGCATCCGTCATCAGGCACTGCACGATGCCGTGACGGGCCTGCCGAATCGCAAGGCGGCCGAGAGCACGATCGGCGCCGCGCTGGCCGCTGCGTCGACGGCGAGCGGCGCGCTTCTGATGATCGGGCTCGCGCGCCTGCCCGAGATCATCCAGACGATGGGCCATTCGATTTGCGATCACGTGATGCACGACGCCGGCGCGCGCCTGCGTCCGTTCGCCGCGCGCGGCCTCGTCGCACGCGCAACCGACGCGCAGTTCTCGGTGTGGCTCGACAACACCGGCAAGGCCGACGCGATCGCGGTCGCATTCCGCATCCTCGACGCGCTCGGCGTTCCGTATCAGGAAGGCGATCTCTCGATCGACACCGCGCCGGCGATCGGCATCGCGCTGTATCCGCAGCACGGCAGCGAGGCCAGCGCGCTGTTGCGTCGCGCCGAAGTCGCGCTGATCGCGGCGCTCGATTCGACCGATCCGGTCGCGGTCTACGATCCGAGCACCGACCCGCACCGGCCCGAACGGCTGACGCTGATGAGCGATCTGCGCGAGGCGCTCGACCGCAACGATCTGCGCCTGCACTATCAGCCGAAATTGAACCTCGCCGAGCGGCGCATCGACAGCGTC
This sequence comes from Rhodanobacteraceae bacterium, assembly GCA_036821625.1. Classification (GTDB taxonomy): domain Bacteria; phylum Pseudomonadota; class Gammaproteobacteria; order Xanthomonadales; family Rhodanobacteraceae; genus Dokdonella_A. The sequence goes on along the minus strand of DAISJF010000098.1, from coordinate 522 downwards.
GAGGCGCTGGTGCGCTGGGATCATCCGCAGCGCGGCAGCGTGCCTCCGGAAACATTCGTCGCCTTGGCGGAGAAAACCGGCAACATCCGCCGCCTGACGCGCTGGGTCCTCGCCCGCAGCATCGCGCAGGCGCAGGAATGGGCCGCGCGCGGATATATGCTGCGCATCGCGGTGAATCTCTCGGCGCGCGATCTCGACGATGCCGAGCTGCCGCGACGCATCAGCGACCTGTTGTCGCTGCACGGCGTATCGCCGCGCAGCGTCGTGCTCGAGCTCACCGAAAGCGCGGTCATGGGCGAGCCCGAGATCGCCGTGCAGGTGCTCAAGCGCCTGGCCGATCTCGGCGTCGATCTCGCCATCGATGATTTCGGCGTCGGCCAGTCATCGTTCGCGTACCTGCGCCGGCTGCCGGTGCGCGAGATCAAGATCGACCGCCTGTTCACGCAGCGGCTCGGCGAGGACGTCGGCGACCGCACGCTGGTCCGCTCGATCGTCGAGCTCGGGCACCGGCTCGGCTATCGC
>DAISJF010000097.1:0-7191 GCA_036821625.1 Rhodanobacteraceae bacterium | reverse complement strand
GGCGCGCGACCACGCTGCGCTTCGCGTAGAGGCGTGAGTCCACGCCCCGCGGCAACACTTCCGCGACGGATTTTCCGGTCAGGTGATTCGGCACCAGCTTCGCGGTGCGGCCGAACCAGAAATTCGAGATCTGCGTCAGCATCTCGCCCTTGCCGGGAATCGGATCGGGCAGCACGACGTCGAACGCGCTGAGGCGGTCGCTGGCGACGATCAGCAGTTCATCCGGCGGCAGCGCATAGACGTCGCGGACCTTGCCGCGATGGATCAGGTCAAGACCGGGCAGTTTCGATTCGGAAAGAACGGTCGGCACGCGCGGCGCTCGGAGTGGGCGAGCGGCGCATTGTACCGGCGCGGCGGTGCGCCGGCCGGGGCTCGACGTCGGGCTTGCTAGAATTGGTCCGTTCGCTCGATCGGATTCGACGATGCTTCCGGTTTCGCTCGTCCTGCCAGCGCTGCTGTTCGCGACTGCGACGCCTGCCCAGGCGCCGCAGAAACCGGCGCGGCTCGGCCTTTGCGCGGCTTGCCACGGCGAAAGCGGCATCGCGACCGCGCTTGGCATTCCGCATCTCGCAGCCCAGGACCGCGACTATCTCGCTGCCGCGCTGCGCCAGTACCGCAGCGGCGAGCGTTCGGCCGCGGCGATGCGCGCCGCTGCGGGTGCCTTGTCCGATGTGGACATTGCGGCGCTCGCCGCTTGGTACGCCGCGCAGGCGCCCGCGGGAGCCGGCCGATGACGTTCGCCGGCAAGCTGATCGGCGCGATCGTCGGCCTCATCCTGTTCCGCAGCCCGATCGGGTTTCTGCTCGGTGTTCTGGTCGGCCATTTCTACGATATCGCGATCGCGCAGCTGCGCATCCCGTCGCTCGGCCGCGGCTTCGTCGAACCGCTGTTCGCGCTGGCCGGCGCGCTGTCGAAATCGGACGGACGCGTTTCCGAAGTCGAGATCGCAGCCGCGGAGTCGTTGATGGCGCGCCTGCGCCTCGATTCGGCGCAGCGCCGCGCAGCGATCGATCGATTCAACGCAGGCAAGCAGGCGGATTTTCCGGTCCAACTCGCCATTGCCGATCTCAGGCGCTGGTGCGGTGGGCGGCGCGATCTCGCATTTCTCGTGCTCGATCTGCTGCTGGACCTCGTCTATGCCGAAGGCGCACTGGTCGAAGGCAAGCTCGCGCTCGTGCGAAGGCTCTGCGCGTCGCTCGGCGTCAGCGACCAGGAGCTCGCGGCGTTGTCCGCGATGAAAGGTTACGCGGGCGCCGCGCAAGGCCGTGCGTGGCGCGGACCCGGAGCGGCAACGCCGCCGGGCGCATCCATGCGCGCTGATCCGTACACGGTGCTCGGCCTCGAACGCAGTGCCGGCGAGCGCGAGACCAAGCGCGCCTATCGCAAGCTCATGAGCCAGCATCATCCGGACAAGCTCGGCAACGTGCCCGATGAGCTCAAGCGCCGCGCGGAAGACCGCGCGCGCGAGATCAACGCGGCCTACGAGCGGATCAAGGCCGAGCGCGGGTTCAAATAGCCATCGGTTGTCGGCAGCCGTAAGACAGGCTGTCGGCGATGCCGTACGCTACATTCCGTCGAACAACCGCGGTGCGGCGCGACGCGCAGACCACGACCTCTCGGGAGACCGAAACATGGCCAGGCAATCCACCGTCATCGCGCCCTCGATCCTTTCGGCCGATTTCGCGCGCCTCGGCGAAGAGGTCGACGCGGTGCTCGCGGCCGGCGCCGAGTGGATCCATTTCGACGTGATGGACAACCACTACGTGCCGAACCTGACGATCGGTCCGCTCGTCTGCGAGGCGCTGCGCAAGCACGGCGTCAAGGCGCCGATCGACGTGCACCTGATGGTGAAACCGGTGGACCGCATCGTGCCGGACTTCGCGAAAGCCGGCGCGACGAACATCAGTTTCCATCCCGAAGCGACCGAGCACGTCGACCGCACGATCCAGCTGATCAAGTCATCCGGCTGCACGGCTGGTCTCGTGTTCAATCCGGCCACGCCGCTGGCGTATCTCGATTACGTGCTCGACAAGATCGACCTCGTGCTGCTGATGTCCGTCAATCCCGGCTTCGGCGGGCAGAGCTTCATTCCGTCCGCGCTGACAAAGCTCCGCGAGGTTCGCGCGCGCATCGACGCCAGCGGCCGCGAGATCCGGCTCGAGATCGATGGCGGCGTCAAGCGCGACAACATCGCCGAAATCGCACGCGCCGGCGCCGACACGTTTGTCGCGGGCTCGGCGATATTCAGCGAGAAGGACTATCCCGCCGTCATCGCGGCGATGCATGCGAGCGTTGCGGCGGCGGGATAGCGGTGCCGCAAAAAGAAACCGCGCCAGGCGACGGGAGGAGCGGGAGGGGGCGAAGCCCGGCGCGGTGAGGAAGGGTGCGGGCGGCAGGAAATTTCCGGATCAGACGACGAGCCAGATCGGATCGGGCTCGCACATGCGCGGCGCGACGGGCGGCAGCGGCGAGGAGAGAAAGGCTTCGCCGCCGAGCCAGTCGCTGTCCTCGCGCGATGGCGCCGTGCGGCGCGGATTCGGCGATTCGCTCAAGGCATAGAATTCATCGGGCAGGTAGAGGTCCATCGAGATCTCCTTGTCGGGTCAGTGCATCGCGGCGATGAGGCCGAGCAGCAGTGCGGCCAGCGCAAAGATGATGCGCAGCGGCTCGCGGCCGGCGAGCTCGGCGTTCGGGTCGGGGCTTTCTGTTTTCATGGTCATCTCCCGGGTGCAGCTGGAACGTATTCCAGCGCGGCTTGAAGGAGGCTGACTGCGCTGCAGGGGCCGCTCGGGCGACGAGTTCTGGCAATTTGCTGACGTTTCGCACCGGGCTCTTGCGCGCACGCGCGCCGCCCGTAAGCTCGGTCCGGAAGCCAAGGAGTGCCCGCATGCCGCGCCAAATCGCCATCGTCGAGGACGAACCCCTGATCCGCGCCAACTATGTCGAGGCGCTCGCGCGGCTCGGCTACGAAGTGCGCGGACACGCGTCGCGCGCCGAAGCGGAAGCCGCGTTCGCGCAGCGGCTCCCCGAGCTCGTCATCATCGACGTCGGCCTCGGCGACGAGCCGGATGGCGGGTTCGAGCTCTGCCGGAGCCTGCGCGCGAAAGCGCCGACGCTGCCGATCATCTTCCTGACCGCGCGCGACTCAGACTTCGACGTGATCGCCGGCCTTCGCCTCGGCGCCGACGACTATCTCGCCAAGGACGTCTCGCTGCACCAGCTCGCCGCGCGCATCAGCGCGCTGTTCCGCCGCATGGAAGCGCTGCGCAAGCCGGTCGCAGCCGACAACATCGTCGCGCACGGCCCGCTCAAGATCGAAGCCGAACGCATGCGCGTGACTTGGAACGGCATCGACGTGCCGCTCACGGTCACCGAGTTCTGGATGGTGCACACGCTCGTGCGCTTTCCGGGCCACGTGAAGAACCGCGACCAGCTCATGCGCGACGCGCAGGTCGTCGTCGACGACGCGACGATCACTTCGCACATCAAGCGCATCCGCAAGAAATTCATCGCGGTCGATCCCGAGTTCGATGCGATCGATACGGTGCATGGGGCGGGGTATCGGTGGAGGCCCTAGTGCGCGCGGAGTGTCACCGGCTTGTCGTTCCGGCGAAAGCCGGAACCCATATTGATCTTCGTGCCCAGACGCGTTCGTCGCACGCCGCAAGGCAAGAATGGGTCCCGGCTTTCGCCGGGACGACGATGCTGTAGCCTGTTGCCGAACTCCGGATTCGGACCCTCAGATCGCGCTACTGCGCATGTCTTTACGTCTCAAACTCCTGCTCGTCGCGCTCTCGACGCTGGCCTTGCCCTGGGCCGGGTGGCAGTTCGTGCGGCAGACCGAGGCGCTGCTCCGGCAGGGCCAGGAGCAGGCCTTGCTGGCGTCCGCCGGCACGCTCGCGAAAGCGTTCGTCGCGGCGGACGACGAATGGGCGCCGCCGCCCGTGCTCTACGTCCACCGGCTGACGCAGCCGATCGCCGTCGACGGTTACGGCGACGACTGGGCCGATCTCAAGCCGTACGCGCAGGCGCTCGGTCCGCCGCGCGATGCGCAGAAGCTGCGCGTGATGCTCGGTGAAAACGCGGAGGGCCTCTATCTCTACGCGGACGTGCGCGACGCCACGCGCACGCGCGTCGACGCGAACGATCCGCGCGCATCGACGAGCGATCATGTCGATCTCGTGCTGGCGCGCGGCGCGCAGTCGCGCCGATATATCCTCGCCAGCGGTGCGCCGGGCGCGTTCGAAGCGCACCCCGATGCGCCCGGCGGCGCATTTCCGGAACGACTCGCCGGCGCCTGGCAGGAAGATGGATCGGGCTACCGCATCGAGCTCAGAATTCCGGACGCGCAGCGGCCCGCTCGCATCGGCATCGGCGTGTTCGACGCGGCCGAACCCGGCGACGAGCCCATCGAAATGCGCGTGCTGCTCGCTTACGACGCCCGCGCCGCGCAGGCGCTGGCGACGCTGGTGCCCGATCGCGTTCGCGCGCGCGTCGTCGATACGGACGGCTGGCTGATCGCGGGCGCCGGCGTGCTGCGCGCCTCGACACCGGCAAACGAAGAGTCGCAGGGCTGGCTCGGTCGACTCGTGTACGGAAGCCTGATTGCGCCCGCGTTGACCGGATCGCCCGCGTTGGCCGGCGATGCGCCGCGGCTCGACGCGGCGGAGGTTTGGCAGGCGCTGTCCGGCGTCGCATCCACGAGCTGGCGCGCGGGCGAGGGCGGCGATGACGTGGTGCTGGGCGCCGCGGTGCCGTTGCGCCTGGCGGGCGAAGTGCGCGGCGCACTCGTGCTCGAGGAAGCGAACCGCGCGTTGCCGCTGCTGGCGAACCGCGCGCTGTTCGGACTCGCCGGCGCGACGCTTGCCGCATTGGCGATCGCCGGATTGATCCTGCTGCTGTTCGGCGCATCGCTGTCCTTTCGCATCCGTCGTCTGCGCAACGCGGCAGAGCGCGCGGTGCGCACTTCCGGGCAACTGTCCGGTCCGATGCCGCTCGCCACTGACGACGACGAGCTCGGCGATCTCGCGCGCAGCTTCGCCAAGCTGTTCGACGAGATCGGCGCGTACACGGACTATCTGCGCACGCTCGCGTCGAAACTCTCGCACGAGCTCAACACGCCGCTCGCGATCGTGAAATCCTCGCTCGACAATCTCGATCATCAGGCCCTGCCCGCGGAGGCGCGTGCGTACGCGTCGCGCGCGCGCGACGGCGCGGAGCGGCTCGGCAAGATCGTGCGCGCGATGAGCGAAGCGGGTCGCATCGAGCGCGCGATCGCAGCGGCCGAAGCCGAGGATTTCGATCTGACTGCGCTCGTCGCCGGCTGCGCGGCAAGCTATCGCGCGCTGGCGAGCGGGCGCGAGCTGCGCGTAGAGGTGCCGGACTCGCCGCTGCCGTTCCACGGCGCACCGGAGCTGATCGCGCAGGCGCTCGACAAGCTGTTCGACAACGCGCGCTCGTTCACGCCGCCCGATGGCTGGATCGCGCTCGCGCTCGAATCGTCCGAATCCGGAGCGACGATCCGCGTCGCGAATTCCGGCCCGGCCTTGCCGGCTGCGATGCAGGATCGCCTGTTCGATTCGCTGGTGAGCGTGCGCGATGCCGGCGCGCGCAGCGGCGAAGAGGTGCCGCATCTCGGCCTCGGGCTCTATGTCGTGCGCCTCGTCGCGCAGCTGCATCGCGGCCGCGCCAGCGCGCGCAATCTCGCCGAAGGCCGCGGCGTGGAATTCGAGCTCCGGCTGCTTGGCATGCCGCGCCGCCGATTGTCGGAGGCGCGTGCCGATGTGTGAGAGACAGCCTCTCGTCGGCGCTTCGTCGACCCATGTCGAACTTTATCGGCGCCGCGACGAGCCGGTCGGCCGCTTCACATACGAGGTCGTTCGCGAGTCTGCGGTTCCGGTCGACGACCCGATTTTCTCCGATTCGTTCGACGCCTGATGCCGGCGGCGGGCTGTCGCGGTCGCGGCGGCCTTGCTATCTTCGGGAGCCCGCACGCCGGCTCGACCCGAATGATCTCGCAGGAAGAATTCGCGGCACTCGCAGCGCAAGGCTACAACCGCATCCCGGTGGCGCGCGAAGTGCTGTCCGATCTCGACACGCCGCTGTCGGTGTATCTGAAGCTCGCCGACGCGCCGTATGCGTATCTGTTCGAATCGGTCGAAGGCGGAGAGAACTGGGGCCGACATTCGATCATCGGCCTGCCGTGCCGGCGCGTGTACGTGCTGCGTGATCGCACGCTGACGATCGAGGATCTTGGTCAGGTCACCGAGACGCGCGAGCTCGCCGATCCGCTCGCCGAGATCGAGAAAATCCGCGCGACCTACCGCGTTCCGCAGCTGCCCGGCCTGCCGGCGTTTACCGGCGGGCTGGTCGGCTATTTCGGTTTCGAGACGATCGCCTGGATCGAGCCGCGCGTCGCGGCGCCGGCAAAGCCGGATCGGCTCGGCACGCCCGACGCGCTCCTGATGCTGAGCGAGGAAGTCGCGGTCTTCGACAACCTCAAGGGCCGTCTTTACCTGATCGTGCACGCCGATCCGGCCGAGCCGCGGGCCTATGCGCGCGCGCAGCGCCGGCTCGACGAGCTCGTGTTCCGACTGCGCCACTCGGGTTCGGGTTATCCGGATGTGCTCGATCCGAAAGCGCTCGAGGAAACCGATTTCGTTTCGACGTTCACGCGCGAGGAATACGAGGCGCTGGTCGAGAAAGCGAAGGCGTACATCCGCGCCGGCGACATCTTCCAGGTCGTGCCTTCGCAGCGGCTGTCGGTGCCGTTCCGCGCGCGTCCGGTCGATGTGTACCGCGCGCTGCGCGCGCTGAATCCTTCGCCGTACATGTATTTCCTGGATCTCGGGCGGACGAAAATCGTCGGTTCGTCGCCGGAGATTCTCGTGCGCCTGAAGGCCGGAAAGGTCGTCGTGCGCCCGATCGCGGGCACGCGTCCGCGCGGCAAGACGCACGAAGAGGATCTCGCGCTCGAACAGGAACTGCTCGCGGACGCGAAGGAGCGCGCCGAGCACCTGATGCTGATCGATCTCGGCCGCAACGACGTCGGCCGCGTCAGCAAGACCGGCACGGTCGCGCTGACCGAGAGCTTCGTGATCGAACGCTATTCGCATGTGATGCACATCGTGAGCCAGGTCGAAGGCGAGCTGCGCGATGGGCTCTCGTACATGGACGTGCTGAAGGCGACTT
>DAISJF010000096.1:0-7202 GCA_036821625.1 Rhodanobacteraceae bacterium | reverse complement strand
CAGAGCTGGGCCCCCGGCAACGAATACGATCTCTCGAACGCCGCACCCGTGCATTCGGGCAGCGATTCGATCCTGTTCACGCCCGACACGTGGGGCGGCCTCCAGTTCGTCGACAACAACGACGAATACGACTTCATCGACTACCAGAGCCTGACCTTCTGGGTGCACGGCGGCACGGGCGCCGGCGCGGGCGGGCAGACGATCTGGGTCATCATCACCGACAACTACAACGCGGTCAGCGCAACGATCGACGTCGCGACGCTCGTGCCCGGCGGCGTGATCCAGGCCGATGCATGGCAGCAGGCGACGCTCGACTTCGACGCCGCGGGCCTCACGGTCGGCACGTTCAACGGCATCAACATCATGGACGGCACCGGCACGCTGCAGCACACGCTCTTCATCGACGATATCGTGTTCGACGAGCGCACGTCGGCGCCGCCGGGCGGCGGATCGGTCGCGGTGAGCGTGGATCCGTCGTCGAACGTGCACGCATTCAGCCCGAACATCTTCGGCGTCGCTTTCGGCGACGCGACGCGCAACGCCGAGATCGGCTACACCGTGGACCGCTGGGGCGGCAACTCGGTGACGCGCTACAACTGGCAGGTCGACGTGCACAACACCGCGTCGGATTATTTCTACGAGAACATCCCCGGCGCGAGCGACCGCACGCAGGTGCCGCCGATCGGCAACGACGCCGATGCGTTCGTCGGCGCGGCGCTCGCCGCTGGCGGACAGCCGCTGATGACGATTCCGACGATCGGCTGGACGCCGCGCGCCGACAGCCCGCTCGATCATCCGTATTTCGCCGGCTTCTCGGTGGCTCGCTACGGCGCGCAGCAGGCGACGGATCCGTACGATCCCGACGCCGGCAACGGCTATCACACGAACGGGACGCCGATCACCGGCAACGATCCGCACGACACGTCGAGCGAAGTCGATCCCGCGTTCCAGCAGGGCTGGATTGCGCATTTCCAGTCGACGTTCGGCAGCGCGGCGAGCGGCGGCGTGAAGTTCTATTCGCTCGACAACGAAGTCATGTTGTGGGATTCGACGCACCGCGACGTGCATCCGGATCCGACCACCTACGACGAGACCTGGGCGAACGCACAGAACTACGGCGGCGCGATCAAGGCAGAGGATCCGGGCGCGCTCGTGACCGGCCCCGTGACATGGGGCTACTGCGATCTGTTCGGATCGGCCGCCGACAACTGCGTGGACGGGTCGGATCGCCAGGCGCACGGGGGTCTCGCGTTCGTCGCGTGGTATCTGCAGCAGGTCTGCGCGAATCCGCTGGCCGGCGGCGTACACGTCGTCGACTACGCCGATCTGCACTATTACCCTCAGGGCTCGAACGTCGCGCTGAGCGACGACGATTCGCCCGCGACCGCCGCGCTGCGGCTGCGCTCGCTGAAGGAGCTCTACGATCCGGACTGGGTGTCCGAATCGTGGATCGCCGATCTCGGCGATACCGATTCGAACCACTACGACAAGCCCGATCTGATTCCGCGCGTGCGCGCGTGGATCGATCAGTATTGCCCCGGCACCAGGCTCGCCATCACCGAATACAACTGGGGCAACGACGACACGACCAGCGGCGCGGTCGCGCAGGCGGAGCTGTTCGGCATCTTCGCGCGCGAGGGCGTCGATCTCGCCACGCGCTGGGTCGCGCCCAACGCGAACACGCGGGTCGAGCGCGCCTATACGCTGTTCCTCAACTACGACGGCGCCGGCTCGAAGGTCCAGGGCAACAGCGTCGCCGCGACCAGTGCGAACATCGATCAGCTCGGCGCCTACGCATTCGCGTCGGGCGGCCGCACGATGGTGCTGCTGACCAACAAGGACACGGTCACGCACGACGCCGACTTGACGTTCGCGAGCGCGCAGGCGGGATCGTGGACGCTGTACGGCTTCGATCCGGCCAATTCCGTGCATGCGATCACGAGCGGCGGCATTTCGGGAACGACGCTGACGCTGTCCGCGCTGCCGGCGATGTCGGCGAACCTGCTCGTCATCCAGGGCAGCGACCGCATATTCGCGAACGGATTCGATCCGTGATCCGGCCGCGCTACAACCCGAGATCCGTCAATCCCGGATGATCCGCCGGGCGCGGCCCGTGCGGCCAGCGATACAGCCGCGCCGATTCGGCGATCGGCAGGTCGTTGATGCTGGCATGGCGCTGGCGCATCAATCCGTTCTCGTCGAAAGCCCAGTTCTCGTTGCCGTACGAGCGATACCACTGGCCGGAATCGTCATGCCATTCGTAGGCGAAACGCACCGCGATGCGGTCGTCCGCGCAGGCCCAGATTTCCTTGATAAGACGGTAGTCGAGCTCGCGCGCCCACTTGCGCTTGAGGAACGCGACGATCGCTTCGCGGCCGGTGAAGAATTCGGCGCGATTGCGCCAGCGGCTGTCGATCGAGTACGCGAGCGACACGCGCTCGGGATCTCGCGAGTTCCACGCGTCCTCGGCCATGCGGACTTTCTGGATCGCGGTTTCGCGCGTGAACGGTGGAAGCGGCGGGCGGCGCTCGGCTGGCGGGTTCATCTCGGGTTCCTCGAGTCGGTTCGGCATGATCGAGCGGACGGCGGATTCTGCTGGCGGAAGGCTCGCCGGTTACGATGCGTCCACGCCTCCGCAACGGAAGATGTCAATGCAGAAGACGTACGACCACGCCTATTTCAGCAAATGGTATCGCCATCCGCGCCACGCGGTCGGCTCGCGCAGCGAGCTCGAGCGCAAGGTCGCGCTGGCGGTCGCGGTTGCCGAATACTATCTCGGCCGGCGCATCGAGAACGTGCTCGACGTCGGCTGCGGCGAGGCGCCGTGGCGAGCGCCGCTGCGCAGGCTTCGTCCGCGCGCGGAATATCGCGGGCTCGACGCGAGCGAGTATGTCATTCGGCGCTACGGCCGCCGGCGCAACATCGGCCTCGCGCGATTCGGACAGCTGGGCGAGCTCCGTCTCGATCGGCGCTTCGATCTGATCGTCTGCAGCGACGTGCTGCATTATCTGAAGCCCGCAGAGATCCGCGCCGGGCTTGCGGGCGTCGCGGACATGCTCGAAGGCATCGCGTTCCTCGAAGTATTCACGAGCCGCGACGACGTGAGCGGCGATCGCCACGGCTATGTCGCACGGACACCGTCCTGGTACCTGCGCACGTTCGAGCGGGCCGGACTCCTGGCGTGCGGCTCGCACTGCTACCTCGGGTTTCGTTTGATGCGCGGCGTCGCCGCGCTCGAACGCGCGCAGCTTCCCCGATGACCGCCTGTCATCGGCGAACGAGCAGCGTGCCCGAAGCGCGCAGCTTCGAATCGTTCTGCAACTCGGCTTCGAGGCGAAGCTCGCCCGGTTCGACGACGACATCGAAGTCATACGTCTGGCCCGGGAATACATCGATGTCGGCCGGGACGGCGGTCCTGAGCGCATCGGGCAGATCGGCGCCGTCGCGCGCGCGCGGCGTCCAGGCGATGGGTGCGCCGTTTCGCAGGATCCGCACACGCGCGTCCTCGTTCGGCGTCATGCCGATCAACCGCACACGATGCGTGCCGGCATGCCATGTGGCCACCGGTAGCTCGGCGACGCCATTCAGCAGCAAAGGATCTTTCGTTTCGTCGTAGCCGTGCTCACCGAGCACGAATACATGGTCGGTATCGGGCGAGAGCGGGTGACCCGGCTCGGTGATGATCAGTGCGCCATAGAGCCCGCTCGCCACCTGCACGTAGTCGTTGAAATGCGTGTGATAGATGAACGTGCCCGCGCGCGGCGGCGTGAAGCGCGCGACGAACTGGCCGCCCGGCGGGATTTCGGGCGTCACGTGCTGCGCGTCGCCGCCCCAGTGGGGCACGCCGTCGTAGTAGCTTTCGAGCTCGATGCCGTGCCAATGGACGGTCGTCGAATGGCGGATCTCGTTGACGACAGCGATCTCGACCGGACGGCCGCGCTCGAGCGAGATGATCGGTCCCGGCGCGCTGACCGGCCCGCTGTCGATCGCATAGCCGAGACCGGGCCCTTTCAATCCGTCGCCTTCGTACTGGACGCCGGGGCGCTCCGCGACGTGCAGCGTCATGCGCCGTACTTCGGCGCCGTTCGCCGACCGGTTCGTTCCGCGCGCGGCTATGGCATGAATGCCGAGCACGAGGCCGGACATGTGCTGATCGTGCGGCAGGTCGGCGTACTCGTCGTACCAGAGCGGCTCGTGCAGGCGGTTCTCCGGAATCACGTGGTACAGGAGATGGCAATGGAACAGCCAGTTGCCGGGACGCTGCGGCGACCACGCGATCGACATCGTTCTGCCCGGTCGCATCGCCTCGGTGACGGCCATCTGCTGGCGATCGGGCGGTACTGCGATATCGTGCGAGCCGTCGCCCTGGCGAGTCACCCGAAAATATGTGCCGTGCAAATGCAGCGGATGCGAATGCCCGGATGCATTGATCAGACGCCACTCGACGTTCTCTCCGACTTCATAGGTAAGACGCTCGGTGTTCGGCCATGAGCGGCCGTTGATGGTCCAGGCACCGAGACCGTTGCCGACGAAAACGCGCTCGTCGTTGCTGCCGAGGCGTTTGATCACGAAGATGCGATCATCGGCGCGGCCGCTCGGCGGATCCACGACGAACGCGCCGACGAGCTGGCTGTCGCGATCCTCGCTGAACTCCGCTGCCGGCTTCAGCGTTCCCCAGTAATAGAACGTACCGGTGTTCGAGGCGACGTAGTGCGTCGCGGCGTCGCCTTGTGCGGGCACGCGCAGGGGTTCGGCGCCGTCGCGCGGATCGAAGCCGTGGATGTAGATGTCGGTATCCGTCGGGTTGTGCCACGCGATCTCGACGCGCGTGCCCTCGCGCACGCGGATCAGCGGACCCGGCGTCGTCAGCCGGTCGCCTGACTCGAATGCGAGCACGCGATTGGGCGGAAGCGCGCGCTCGGGCCACCAGTCGCCCTCGCCGACGCCGATGCGCAGCGACAGCACGCCGTCGGCGAGGTGACCGGCCGGCGTGCGGTTGTCGTTGGCCTGGACTTCGGGTGTCCCGGAGCGGGTCGGGGTGTCGGTGGGGCTCCCGGCGCAGGCCGCGAGCAGCAGAAACGCGAGCACGAATGCCCTGCGAAAGTGGCCGGCCATCGTCGCGCCCTCCCCGATGCGCTTGACAGCGGAGCGCCAGTGTAGACAGTAACGTGCCATGAAGCCACGCACGTCATTCGGCCAGCACACGCTGCCACGCGACTACTTCGTCTCGCCCGAGATCTTCCAGGCCGAGCGCGAGCGCATCTTCTACCGGTCGTGGCTGCTGGTCGGCCACGTCTGGCAGCTCGACAGGCCCGGCAGCTACTTCCTTTTCGAGCTCGACCGCGAAAGCGTGATCGTGCTGCGCGACGCCGCCGGCGAGGTGCGCGCGTTCCACAATCATTGCCGGCATCGCGGCAGCCGTTTGTGCCGCGAAGCCTCCGGCAGCCTCGGCGCGACGATCCAGTGTCCGTATCATGCCTGGACATACGGACTCGACGGCGCGCTGCGCGCGGTGCCGACGATGGTCGACGTCGCCGGTTTCGATCCGGCGGACTATCCGCTGCATCGCGTCGCGCTCGCGACGTGGCAGGGGTTCATCTTCATCAATCTGGACAGGAATCCGCCGTCGTTCGCCGACGCGATGCCGGCGCTGGTCGGCAAGTTCGAGCACCGGCACGCGGACGAGCTCCGCTCGGTGCACCAGAAGATCTACGACGTCGAGGCGAACTGGAAGCTCTTCTTCCACAATTTCAGCGAGTGCTACCACTGTCCGACCGTGCATCCGCTGCTGAACAAGCTGACGCCGTTCCGGAATTCCGAGAACGACCTCGATGAAGGCCCCGTGCTCGGCGGCCCGATGTCGATGACGAATCCCGAAGGCAGCATGACGATGGGCGGCGCACGCTGCGCGAGCCCGTTCGCGGGGCTTTCGCCCGAAGAGCGCGCGCGCGTCTACTACTACACGGTGTTCCCGAGCGCGTTCGTCTCGTTCCATCCGGACTACGTGCTGCTGCACCGCGCCCATGCGATCTCCATCGACCGCACGCGCATCGTCTGCGACTGGCTCTTCCATCCGCAGGCGATCGCCGCGCCCGGGTTCGATCCCGAACCCGCGATCGCATTCTGGGATCTGACCAACCGCCAGGACTGGGAGCTCTGCGCGAACGCATATCGTGGTGTGACTTCGCGCGCCTGGCAGCCGGGTCCGTATTCGGAGCTCGAGAGTCAGGTCGCCGCGTTCGATCGGCACTATCTGCGCGTGATGAATCCCGAGCCCGTCGTGGTGAAAGCGCGCGGCTGAGGTCCGCCCTTCAGCTCGTGCTTTTCCCTCTCCCGCTTGCGGGAGAGGGTAGGGTGAGGGCATTCGGAGTGACGCGCCTCGCCAAGAGCGCCCTCACCCCAACCCTCTCCCGCAAGCGGGAGAGGGGGCAAGGTGCGCAATCAGGGAAGCGTTTCGTGCTGTCCGACCGTTGCGCCTAGCGCACCGCGTACGAATCGCGCAGCGTCACCGTGCGGTTGAATACCGGCCTGGCGCGCGAGTGATCGTGCCGATCGGCGACAAAATAGCCGAGCCGCTCGAACTGCACGTTTGCTTCCGGCTCCGCTTCCGCGAGCGCGGGTTCGAGCCAGCCCTGCACGACGCGCTTCGATGCGCGGTTGAAGTGCTCGGCGTAAGTCTTGCCGTCGCTCGCATCGTCGGGGTCGGCCGTCGTGAAGAGGCGATCGTAGAGACGCACTTCGGCCGCGATCGCGTGGCGTGCGCTGACCCAGTGGATCGTGCCCTTGACCTTGCGCTCGGAGCCAGGCAAGCCGTGACGCGTGGTCGGGTCGAGCGTGCAGCGGACTTCGCGGATCGAACCATCGGCGTTCTTGACGACGTCCTCGCAGCGCACGATGCCGACGTTGCGCAACCGCACCTCGCCATTCGGCACGAGGCGGTGGAAGCCCTTCGGCGGCAGCTCGGCGAAATCCTCGCGCTCGATCCAGATCTCGCGCGAGAACGGCACGCGCCGCGTGCCGAGCTCGGGATTCTTCGGATGGTTCGCGAATTCGACCGATTCCTCGTACGCCGCGTCGAGGTTCGTGATCACGAGCTTGAGCGGATCGAGCACGGCCATGCGCCGCGGCGCTGTCGCATCGAGCACTTCGCGCACGCTGCCTTCGAGCACGCTGAACTCGATCACCGAATTCTGCTTGGTCAC
>DAISJF010000095.1:0-7287 GCA_036821625.1 Rhodanobacteraceae bacterium | reverse complement strand
AAATAGCAGCACCACCGCATCACCAGGCACCGCAACACCGTCATCCCGGCGAAGGCCGGGATCCATTTTGATCTTCGTTTAGTGCGAAGATGGATTCCGGCCTTCGCCGGAATGACGAACCAGGCAGGGCGCTCGGCGCGTTCAACGCCGATGCAACAAAGGGCCCGATTTCATAGGCTCACTACAGCGGAAATCCGCGGGAACCCGGCCTTCGCCGGACTTCTCATAACAATCAGAGGAATTCGTCATGCGTCACATGAAATCCGGCCGCAAGCTCAACCGGACATCCAGCCATCGCGAAGCGATGTTCAAGAACATGGCCGCCTCGCTGATCAAGCATGAGCTGATCCGCACGACGCTGCCGAAGGCGAAGGAGCTGCGCCGCGTCGCCGAGCCGCTGATCACGCTGGCGAAGACCGACGGCGTCGCGAATCGCCGCCTCGCGTTCGCGCGCCTGCGCGACAAGGTCGCGGTCGGCAAGCTGTTCGTCGAGCTCGGCCCGCGCTACCGCGAGCGCAAGGGCGGCTACACGCGCATCCTGAAGTGCGGCTTCCGCGTCGGCGATTCGGCGCCGATGGCGTACGTCGAGCTGGTCGACCGTCCGCGCACGGATGCGGCGGAGCAGAGCTCCGACTGATCGTCCGCGCCGCCATGCAGAACACCACGAAGCCCCGGTCCGACCGGGGCTTTGCGTTTCCGGCATCGGTGCCGGCGCCGTTCGCGCCGTTCCCGACGAGCCGCAACGAAACCTGGGCGCTCGCGCTGGCGATCGGTGTGCTCTATGTCGCCGCGATCGTTTTCTCGCAGGGCGGCGTCGCGCATACCGACGAGGTCTACCACTTCGCGCAGATCGATCTTTTCCGCAACGGCGAGTTGCGCGTCCTCGATCGCTACCTGACGACGATTCCAGGCTACCACGCAGTCGTCGCGGCATTGCTCAGGATCACCGGCAGCGATTCGCTCGGCGCCGCGCGCACGATCACGGCGTTGTTCGGCCTCCTCGCCGCCGCGGCGTTCCACGTTCTGCGCAAGCAGACGCAACCCGGCGGCGAAGCGCTCGCGACCGCGCAGTTCCTCGTGTTGCCGGTGCTCGCGCCGTTTTTCTTTCTGGTCTATACGGACGTGCTCGCACTGGCGCTCGTGCTGTGCGCCACCGTCGCGACGACGCGCGGCCGGCATCTGCTCGCGGCCGTCGTCCTCTGCGCCGCGTTGCTCGTACGCCAGAGCGATGTCGTCTGGGCCGGTTTTCTCGCTGCGCTGGCGGCATGGCCCGAGTTTCGCGCGCGTCGCTTCATGGATCCGAAGCGGCTCGCCGTCCTCGTCGCGCCGTATCTGCTGCCGGTCGTCGGATTCCTCGCGTTCTGGGCGTGGAACGGCTCGATCTCGCTGTCGCACGAGCAGTCCCTGCTGCATCCGGCGTTCGGCGTGCACGCCGGAAACGTCCTGCTCGCGCTCGCGGTCGGCGGATTCCTCTTTTCGCCGCTCTTGATCGGACGCATGCGCGAGTGGCTCGGCGCCGTGCATGCGCGTCCGTGGCTCATGGCGATGACGCCACTCGTGCTCGTCGGGTTCTGGTTCGGTTTCCGTGCGGACAATCCGTACAACTCCGCGATGTCGGATTTCTACATCCACAACGCCATTGCGCAGGCGCTGACGACAAACGGATGGCTGCGTTTCGCAGCCGCAGGCGTGGCCATCGTCGGTGTGCGCACGTTCGTGCAGACCCGGCTTCGCCCGGCTGCGGCGTATTGGCTGTTTCCGGTCGCCGCCATCTTTCTCGCCGCCGAATGGCTCGTCGAGACGCGCTATCTGATCGTCCCGTTCGCGCTCTGGCTCGCGTTCCGCGAGCAGCGATCGAGGGCGGCCGAATACTTCATGCTGGCACTTTGGGCCTGCCTTGCGGTCCAGACCTTCGCCTTCATGATCGCGGGCCGGCTGTTCCCGTGAGCTACCATTCATCGACCATCGAGCCGACGCCATGACTTACAACCCGTTTGCCTGGCCGTTCCGCGCGCAGTATCTCCTCGGTTTCGTCCTCTGCGCGCTCCTGATGGCCTACGCGATCTACGAGCAGTTCCGGATGGGCGTCGAGCCGTGCCCGATGTGCATCTTCCAGCGCCTCGCTTTCATCGGCATGGGAATCTTCTTTCTGATCGGCGCGCTCCATTCGCCCGGCGCAAGAGGACGTCGCGTCTACGCGGTTCTGGTCGCGATCTGCGCGGTGATCGGCATCGGCGTCGCGATCAATCATCTGCGCATGCAGCTCAGCCCGCACGATCCGATGATGGGCGGGTGCGGTCCGGGCCTGAGCTACCTGCTCGACTCGTTCCCGCTGACCGATGCGTTGAAGAAGGCGTTCACCGGCTCCGGCGACTGCGGCGAGATCAACTGGATCTTCCTCGGCATCACGATGCCGGGCTGGTGCCTGATCTGGTTCGTGATCCTCGGCGCCGGCGCGGTCTGGGCAGGCTTCCGCCGCCGCGCGGACTGACTCGCGGCCGCACGCACGAATCGCTCGCGTCGTTCCGGCCTGCGCCGGATATGAGATGGCGTGGCGTTTGCGTCGCATGCCCGCTATGGCATGATGGAACGCCTGACGCAGTGCAGCATTCATCATGGCGACCAGCAAGTCCAAACCCGGCATCGGCGCGGTCCGCGAAGCGAAGGACTGGACACCCGCTTCGTGGCAGTCGCGTCCGCCCGAACAGCAGCCGGTGTATCCCGACGCGGCCGATCTCGATCGCGCGCTCAAGCAGCTTCACGAGCTGCCGCCGCTGGTCACTTCGTGGGAAATCCTTTCGCTCAGGAACCTCCTCGCCGACGTCGCCGAAGGACGGCGCTTTCTGCTGCAGGGCGGTGATTGCGCGGAAAGCTTCGATGACTGCACCTCGCCGCTGATCTCGAACCGGCTCAAGGTCATGCTGCAGATGAGCCTCGTGCTCGTGCATGGCCTGAAACTCCCGATCGTCCGCATCGGCCGTTTCGCGGGCCAGTACGCAAAGCCGCGCTCGGCCGACATCGAAACGCGCGCCGACGTGTCGCTGCCGAGCTATCGCGGCGATCTCGTCAATGCGTCGGCGTTCACGGCCGAAGCGCGACGTCCCGATCCGCAGCGCCTGATCAAGGGCCACGCGCATTCGGCGATGACGATGAACTTCATCCGCGCGCTGATCGACGGCGGCTTCGCCGATCTGCATCACCCGGAGTACTGGGATCTCGCCTGGGTCGCGCACTCGCCGCTGCAGGACGAATACCGGCACATGGTCGAAGGGATCGGCAACTCGCTGCGCTTCATGGAAACGCTCGCGGGTCAGCCGATCGACAGCTTCCAGCGCGTCGATTTCTACACCTCGCACGAAGCGCTGCTGCTGCACTACGAGCAGGCGCTGACGCGACAGGTGCCGCGCCAGTGGGGCTGGTTCAACCTGTCGACGCATTTCCCGTGGATCGGGATGCGCACGTCCGCGCTCGACGGCGCGCACGTCGAATACATCCGCGGCATCCGCAATCCGATCGCAATGAAGGTCGGACCGTCGATGACGCCGGATCAGCTGATGCGTCTGGTCGACGTGCTCGATCCCGACAACGAGCCCGGCCGCTTGACGCTGATCCACCGCATGGGCGCCGACAAGATCGAATCGACGCTGCCGCCGCTGCTCGCCGCGATCAAGAACGCCGGGCGCAAGCCGCTGTTCTGCTGCGATCCGATGCACGGCAACACCGAAACGCTCGGCAACGGCTTCAAGACGCGCCGCTTCCAGAACATCCGCGACGAGCTCGACCGCGCGTTCGACATCCACGCCGCGGCCGGCACGCGCCTCGGCGGCGTGCACCTCGAGCTCACGGGAGAGAACGTCACCGAGTGCCTGGGCGGCGCGCGCGATCTCACCGAGGCCGATCTCACGCGCGCGTACAAGTCGACCGTCGATCCCAGGCTCAACTACGAGCAGTCGCTCGAGCTCGCGATGCTGATCGTGCGCAAGCGCGGCGGCGTGCCGGTGGCGAACTAGACCGGCGACGCGCGCTCCGCGACGCTGCTTACGCCGGCGAATGCTTCCACGTTTCGATCTCCGCGCGATGCGCGAGATCGTGCTCAGCCATGAGACCCGGCACGTCGCACAGCGAAATCCTGCCCACACCGACCTGCGTGCCGGCGCGTTCCCACGACGCCGGCGCGGCCGCGCGCAGCGTTGCAAGGTTGGCAAGGCGCGCCTCGCGAAACTTCTCCAGCCCCTCGGCCAGCGAGCGCTCTTTGTAACGTCGCGCGGCGGCGATCGCAGCGCCGTCGAAATCCGCCAGAACGGGCTCGGCCTCCGCCATCAATCGCTCGATGCGCAGACCGAATCCTTCCTGCTCGAGGTCCGCAAGATGCCAGACCTGTTCGACCGGCGAATACAGGTCGTCTGTTCCCGAGCGGCGCGCGGCATCGGCCGACAAGGCCGAGAACGTTTCTTCGAGCCAGGCCGGCATCGCTTCGAGCCGGCCCAGCAGGGCCTCGCGATCGTGCGGGCTCAACCTGATGTATTGCATCGGAACCCCCGGGAAAACGTTGACCGTTGAAGCGACAGGGACCGCCTCATCGGGGAGCGATTTTCGCACCCGCCCGGCACGCCCGGAAGCACCGTTGCCCGCCGACTGACCGGAACCGTTCACCGACCGTTCGCCAGTGGACGGCCGATCGATCCGCGGCGAACGGCCGCCGCGCGAAAACGCATCGCCGTAAGCGCGCGGCTCTGGCATGCCTCATGCTCCTTTGCTCGTAGCAGTCGCTGCCGATCGATCAAGCAGAGCACGCCGGACTGGCCTCGCGCTGGCGCCGGCGTCTCCCACGCGAGGGAATCCGCCGTGCTTCGCCATCTCGTTTCCGATGTCCGCTACGGTCTGCGCTCCTTGATGTCGCGGCCGGGTTTCTTCGTCGCCGCAATGCTGACGCTCGCGCTCGGCATCGGTGCGAATGTCGCGGTGTTCAGCGTGATCAACACGCTGCTGCTGAAGCCGCTGCCCTACGCCGACAGCGAAAGACTGCTGGACGTCTACAATTCCTACCCCGGCAACGATCTCCTGAATGCCGGCGTTTCCATTCCCGACTACCTCGATCGTCGCGATCAGGCGACGGCGCTGGCCGATTCAGCGCTGTTCACGCAGCGCAGCTTCAATCTGGCCGAGCCGGGCGCGACGCCACAGCGGCTGATGGGCTCCGTCGCGACGCCAAGCCTCTTCTCGACGCTGGGCGTGAGGCCCGCACTGGGCCGCGTGCTCACGGACGCCGATGCGATTGCAGGGAGCGAGCACGTCGCGGTGCTGAGCCACGGGCTCTGGTCGAATCAGTTCGCGGCCGATCCGGCCATCGTCGGCCGCGACGTGCGCCTCAACGGCGAGAAGTACCGCGTCGTCGGCGTGATGCCGCAAGGCTTCGTTTTCCCGGATCGCAATGCACAGCTCTGGACGCCGTTCGTGTTCACCGCGAAGCAGCGCACCGACGACGAGCGCGGCAACGAATTCTCCGGAAGCGTCGGCCGCCTCAAGCCGGGCGCGACGATCGCCGAGCTCGAAGCACAGATGCAGACCATCATCCACCGCAACGTCGAGCGCGCGCTCGCCGGCCCGCGCGGCGAAGGCTGGAAGCGCTTCGTCGACTCGTCCGGCTTCAGCGGCCGCGCGCGTCCGCTGCGCGACGCGTATGTCGGCGATCTGCGTCCGACGCTCTGGCTGCTGCAGGCGCTGGTCGCCTGTGTTCTGCTGATTGCGTGCGCGAACGTCGCGAATCTCGTGCTGACCCGATTCTCCGCACGCCAGAAGGAAATGTCGGTGCGCTCCGCGCTCGGCGCCGGCCGGTTGCGGATCGCGCGTCAGCTCCTCGTCGAGAACGTGCTGCTGTCGCTCGCCGGCGGAGCCGTCGGCCTTGCGCTCGCCTATGCGGGTGTCGCCCTGATCAGCAAACTCGGTCTCGGCGGGCCCGCCGACACTTTCCCGATTGCGATCGACAACCGTGTTCTGCTGTTCTCGCTCGTGATTGCGATCGTCACCGGGCTGCTGTTCGGCAGCGTGCCGGCGCTTGCGCTGACGCACGGTCGAACGGCCGAAGCGCTGAAGGAAGGCAACCGCGGTCACGGTCCGGGCGTCGCCGCGAAGGCCGTGCGCAACACGCTGGTCGTGGTTCAGACCGCCGCTGCCGTCTCGCTGCTCGGCGTCGCAGGGCTCCTGATCCGCAGCTTCATCCAGGTGCAGGAGCAGAGCCCGGGCTTCAACAGCGAAAACGTGCTGAGCGCGACCATCGATCTTCCGGCACAACGCTACAAGGACGACGCCAGCAAGTCGCAATTCTACGAGCGCCTGCTCGGCGAAGTCCGCGCGCTGCCGGGCGTGATCTCGGCCGGGCTTGCCGACAATATGCCCTTCAGCGGCAACAACGGCTCCGGCAGCTACATCATCGAAGGCATCGATCCCAAGTCGGGCGTGATCCCGCACGGCTACGATCAGGTGATCGACGAGGATTTCTTCAAGACGATGCAGATTCCGGTGCTGCAGGGCCGCTCGTTCGCAGCCAGCGACACGACGACGACCCAGCCGGTCGCGATCATCGACGAGATCCTCGCGCGCAAGTACTTCCCGGGACAGAGCGCGATCGGCAAGCGCATCAGCCGCGAGTTCAGCAGCACCGACCCCGCGAAGACGAAATGGATGACCATCGTCGGCGTCGTCGGCATCGTCAAGCGCGAGCATCTGTCCGAGGCGACGACCAAGGAAACGATCTACAAGTACTACAAGCAGGAACCGGAATCCTTCGCGACGCTGGCTGTGCGCACGAGTCTCGATCCCGGGACGCTGGCCGCGCCGCTTCGCGCGGCCGTGCAGCGCATCGACGCCGAGCAGCCGATCTTCGATATGCGCACGATGTCCGAACGGATCCGCCTCTCGCTCGACGACCGGCGCACGCCGATGCTGCTGCTGATGCTGTTCGCCGCGGTCGCGCTTGCGCTTTCGGCAGTCGGGATCTACGGCGTGCTCGCGTTCGCCGTCGCGCTGCGGACCGGCGAGATCGGCGTGCGCCTCTCGCTCGGCGCGCAGCGCCGCGACATCCTGCGGCTCGTGGTCACCGACGGCGGGCGCCTGACCGCGATCGGGCTCGCGTTCGGCATCGCCGGCGCGATCGCGATCGGGCTCACGATGCGCGCGCAGCTGTTCGGCGTCGGCGTGTTCGATCCGCTGACGTTCGCAATCGTCCTCGTGCTGATCGCGGGCACGGCGCTCCTCGCCTGCTGGCTGCCGGCGCGCCGCGCCGCGCGC
>DAISJF010000094.1:0-7288 GCA_036821625.1 Rhodanobacteraceae bacterium | reverse complement strand
AAGTCACCCGTCCGCCAGGATGGCGGACGGAAAAACACACGGACGTGAGTCGGTTCTCGCGAAACCGCCACTCGACCAAAGACAAAAGCCAAAGCTGGATTCCGGCCTTCGCCGGAATGACGAAGCGTCCCAAACAGCAGAAAAAACAAATTCACTCCCGCCAACGCGATTTCCTGCCCGGCGGCCGACCGATCCGCGGCGGCGAGTGCGGTTCGCGCACCGCGTTCGGCAGATCGAGCGTCTCGGCCTCGTGGAACAGCGCAGACAGCGGCACGTTCAACGCGCGCGATATGCGCAGGAGGTAGTCGATCGAATAGTTCTGCGTGCCGCGCTCGATATTGCCGTAATACGTGCGATGGATGTCGGCGACACCGGCGAAGCCTTCCTGGCTGTGCTTGAGCCGTTCGCGATGGCGGCGGATGACGAGTCCGAGGCGTTGCTGCAATTCTTCCGGCGACATGACCGAAACCTAAGAGGTGCCCCGCAGACTTAACCACCTATGATCAAAAAGTTGATCATTAAAAACCTGTTTATGTAAGATGAGTTTTCCGTATGACCGGCCACGACGAGCAGACAGAGAACGGATTCGACGCCGGTGCGGCGTCGGCCCGGCTGTGCGCGATGGCGACGTTCCGCGACGGCGAGACCTCGCGCCGTCAGATCGGCACGCAGCTCGGCCCTCTCGAAGCGGACTTCGCGCGCTGCCTCGCAATGAGCGCATGGGCCGTGCGCAAGCCGCTGCGCATGCTCGCGTTCGGACTGCCGATGCAGACCTCGCTCGACGAGTGCCTGCTCGCGCGCCTGCGCGATGCGGGCTACGCGCTGTGCGGTCTCGACGACGACGCGTTCGCGCCGTGTCTGGATTCGCGCTGGGAATTCGTGCGCGGCAATGAATCGAGCCCGTCGCGCTACCGGCCTGCGCCGTCGTATCACGAGCGTCTGCGCGTCGAGCTGCTGATCGACGCCTGGCAACGCGCGGCGCGGTCCGCGACCGGCATCGACGTGCTCGAGAAGGTTCTGAGCCGTCTCGCCGCGGCGACCGCCGCACTTTCCGCGCGACTCGCGCTGCCGGTCGCGTTGCTGCGGCGCGCATCCGCCGAGCGGCGCAGCGATGCGGCGGCGGAAGAACGCCTGCGCGTGCAGGTGCGGCGCGCGCTGATCGATCTCGCCGAAGACGACGTGCGCTATCTCGCGATCACGGCCGCGCTCGAAGACCATCGCGACATCGTCGCGACCGTGCAACGCCACGGCACGGCGGCGATGCGCGTGCTCCTGCGCGCGCATCTCGAGCGCGCATCGCAGGTCGGCGCGCGCGTTGCGCTCGAATCGCGATTGGCGCGCGTGCGTCGCGAGCTCTGGGCGCCGGTCGGAGCCGGCGGCTAGGATGCGGCGTGGAATGCGCAGCTTTGCTTCAGCGGCGGTGCAGGCGCGCGGGCTAAGTTGCGAGAGTGCGCCACGCACGACTCGATCCCACGCAGGAGCAGCGCCAATGATCCGCAAGCTGAAGTCCGGCGAATATCGCCTCTATTCGCGCAAGATCGACCCGCGCACCGGCCGGCGCCGCAATCTCGGCACCTTCACCACGCGCGCCGCGGCCGAAAAGCACGAGCGCGAGGTGCAGTATTTCAAGCGGCACTGACGCCGCGTCGATGGCGAAAAACGTTCCCGCGCGGCGCGTCGATGCGTCGAAGACGCTGGTCGATCATCTGACGCGCGCGGTTCTCGATCTCGTGAGCACGGTGCCCGAGACGACCGAGCACAAGAGCCGCGGGCCCGAACATCGCGCGCGCGCGATCGCATCGCAGGCCGCCAACCGCGCCGCGCTCGCGGCCGGAACGCTGGCACTGCCGCCGGGCCCGGTCGGCTGGCTGACAATCGTGCCGGAGCTCGTAGCGATCTGGCGCATCCAGCGCCAGATGGTCGCCAACATCGCGGGCGCCTACGGCGTCAGCCGGGAACTGACGCAGTCGCAGATGCTGTACTGCCTGTTCCGTCACGCGGCCGCGCAGGCCGTGCGCGATGTCGCCGTGCAGGTCGGCGCGCGCCTCCTGATCCAGGACGTTCCGCTGCGCGCGATCGAGCGCATCGCCGCGAAGATCGGGCTCAGCGTGTCCAAGCGACTGGTCGGTCGCGGCATCGCGCGCTGGCTGCCGGTGATCGGCGCGCTCGGCGTCGGCGCGTATGCGTACTACGACACCGGACAGGTTGCGCGCACCGCGATGACCTTGTTCGCGGCGGAGGCGGAGGCCAACGCGTCGCGCTCGCCGCGCGCGCACGCTCACGCGCGGGAAAGCTGAGTCAGCCTTTCGTCGTCCCGGCGCAGGCCGGGTCGAAGTCGGGGCGTTGCGAGAAACCGCGAATTCAGCGCTTCGCAGGAGCGATCGAGAGCGGTTTCCGATGCGCCGCCTTGAGCTGCGCGTTCAGCGCAGCGAGCCTCGTCGACGTCAGCGCGGACCAGTCCGCGAGCGCCTTGTCCGCCAACGCGGCCGCCGCCGTGTAGCCCGTTCGCGCATCCGGTGTCGGCGCGGCGTCGGCACCGTCGGCCGCCGCGGCGACTTTCGCGAGCGTTTCGCCGATGAAGCGCAGGCTGGTCGTACTCGATGCGGGCAGCGCCCAAGCGTTGCGCGGATTTCCGGCGTCGATGAGGCCCGCGCGCGCGACGACATCGGCGTCGAACGCATCGATCGCTTTGGCGAGCTCGGCATTCGATGACGCGGCCGCCCGCTCGCCGGCCAGCGCCTTGTGCAGCATCTTTGCCTCGGCCAGTGCCGCAGCGACGCGAATGTGCGCGGCCTCCACCTCGCGCGCGAACACGAGCTGCTGCGCGTACGCGTCGTCGTCGAGCTTCACGCGCGGATCGGCAACGACCGTGAGCGGCTGACGCCAGCGCCGGCCGTCGACCGACAGCTCGACGGTGTAGCGGCCCGGCGTCGCCCAGAGGCCGTCGATTTCGGTATCGTTTTCGGCGAGCACGGCCGGCAGTGCATAGCGCAGCGGCCAGACGAAGCGGTGCATGCCGGGCGTCGTCGCGAGATGCGACGGACGCGGCACCCATTCCGGCGCGTATTCTGTCTTGGCCGGATCGAGTTTCGGCGATGCGTCGGTGCTCGAATAGCGTCGGACCAGCGCATCGTGCGCGTCGAAGATCGAGAGCTCGATCGTCTTCGCCGGCTTGGCCAGCACGTAGTCGATCATCGCGCCGGGCGGAGGATTGCTGGCGATCGGCTCGTCCTTCGGCAACGGCGTGCCGGTGAACCGCGCGATGCGCGCGCGGATCGCCGCAGCCGGCGCGAAGAGGCGCGTGCTCGCGTGCGCGGTCCGGGGATCGATCTGCCGCAACGGCGCGATGCCGTCCATGATCCAGAAGCCGCGTCCGTGCGTCGCGATCACGAGATCGTCGCCGTGCACGTCGATGTCGCGCACGGATGTGCGCGGCAGATTCGCCTGCAGCGGTTGCCAGTGATCGCCGTCGTCGAACGAGACGTACATGCCGAGCTCGGTGGCCGCGTAAAGGAGACCCTTGCGCTGCGGATCCTCGCGCACCGCGTTGACGAAATCGCCGTCGCGGATTCCGGCGACGACGAGCTGCCAGCTCTTGCCGCCGTCGTGCGTGCGATAGACGTACGGCTTGCGGTCGTCGAGACGATGCCGGTCGACCGCGGCGTATGCGGTGTCCTTGTCGTAGTGCGAGGCATCGATGATGCCGACCTTCGACCACGCGCCGAGCGCGGACGGCGTGACGTTCTGCCAGTGCGCGCCGTCGTCGTTCGTCTTCCAGACGAGGCCGTCGTCGGTGCCGACCCAGAGCAGGTCCGCATCCAGCGGCGACGGCGCGATCGCATAGACGACGCCGCGGCGCGGGCCCTGCCTTTCGTTGTTCGCGGCGGTCACCGCATCGAGATTCGACGGAACGCCGGGATCATCCCGCGTGAGGTCCGGGCTGATCGCATCCCAATGCTGCCCGCCGTCGCGCGTGCGGAAGACCTTCTGGTTGCCGAAATAAAGCCGCTTCGGATCGCGTTTCGAAAACACGAGCGGCAACGTCCAGGTGTGGCGATACAGATCGGGCTCCGGCAAGGTCGGATCGACCGACTGCGTCTGCCCGGTGCGCAGGTCGAGCTTGTCGACGCGCCCGCCGTAAATGACGTCGGGATCATCTGGGTCGGGCGCGATCATGTCGGCCTCGCCGCCCGCGGTGATCTCGCGGAATTCGCGCATCGTGATGCCGTCGAATTCGCCGGTTCGACTCGGCAGCGCGGCCGCGCCGGAATCCTGCTGCGCGCCGTAGACGCGGTACGGAAAACGATTGTCGGTGCTGACGTGGTAGATCTGCGCGGTCGGCTGGTTGTGCCACGAGCTCCAGGTCCTGCCGCCGTTCAACGTGATGATCGCGCCCTGGTCGACGCCGAGGATCTGGCGGTCCGCGTCGTCGGGATCGATCCAGATCTCGTGGAAATCGTCGCCGGTCGGATCGCCCTTCAGCGCGATGAAATGCGCGCCGCCGTCGTCGGTGCGCAGCACGATCGTGTTCATGACGTAAACGCGGTCGGCGTTCTTCGGATCGACCGCGATGCGGTTGAAATACCAGCCGCGCTGCCAGATGCGCTCGTCCTTGCTGAGGCGTTTCCAGCTCGCGCCGGCGTCGTCGGAGCGGTAGAGGCCGCCGATGTCGTCCTCGAGCGCGCGGTTGTCGACGATCGCGTAGACGCGTTTCGGATCGCTCGGCGCGACTGCGACGCCGATCCGACCGACGCGCTCCGGAAAGCCATTCGAACGCATCGGTTTCCACGTGGCGCCGCCGTCGCTCGACTTGAACAGGCCGCTGCCGGGACCGCTCGCCGGCGGATAGATGTTCCACGGCGTGCGCCGCGCCTGCCACATCGCCGCGTAGATCGTGCGTGCGTTTCCGGGCTCGAACGCGAGATCGATCGCGCCGGTCGCATCGTCGTTGCCGAGCACGCGCTGCCAGGTCGCGCCGCCGTCGCGCGAGCGGAACACGCCGCGTTCGGCGTTGGGACCGTACGGATGACCGAGCGCAGCGACGAAGAGCGTCGCCGCATCGTGCGGATCGACGAGGATCTTGCCGATCTGCTGACTGTCGGCAAGACCCGCCCGGGTCCACGTCTTGCCGGCGTCGGTCGACTTGTACATGCCCTCGCCTTGCGCGATGTCCGAGCGCATGTCGGCTTCGCCGGTGCCGACATAAACGACGTTCGGCGCCGACGGCGCGACCGCGATCGCGCCGATCGAGCCGACGCGCTCGCCGTCGAAGATCGGCTGCCAGGTGCGGCCCGCGTCGTTCGTTTCCCAGACGCCGCCGTTGACCGCGCCGAAATAGAAATGCTGCGGCTCGTGCGGTACGCCGGTGACCGCGAGCACGCGGCCGCCGCGGAACGGCCCGATCAGGCGCCACGACAGGTCGCCGAACAGGCCGGGATCGACCTGCGCGTGCAGGCTCGTGGCAAGCAACAGGAGCAGAACGCCCGCGACGCGGGCGCAGTCGTTTTTCAGGGACACACGGGCATCCGGTGATGATCGAGCCCGCTCATGATAACCGCGCCGTCATCGCGGCGCGTTGCCGCGTTCGGCGCCTGCTGACACCGTGCTGGCGGCAGACGCCGCGGCGCGCGCTTCAGGGCCCGTCGAAACCGTTCGCGAACAGACGGTCGGAGATGATCGTGTCGACGTCGCTGGCCACGTTGTCGGATGCGTTCGGATCGTCGTAGCCGGGCGGAGGCGTGACGCTGGCGCTGCTGTCGACGGTGCCGGTCGCGTCGAGGAAGACCGTGGCCTCGATCGTGTACGTGACCGCGCTGCCGGGCGGAAGGTCCGCGCTGTCGCTGACGTCGCCCGTTCCGCTCGCCGTGCAGGTTGCGCCGCCCGAGGCTGCGCAGGTCCACGCGAGATCGAGCAGCATTGGCGAAAGCGCGCTCGCGACGCCCTCGCCCGGAACCGCGTCGGCGCCGTGATTGGTGACGACCATCGTGTACGTCAGCACGGAGCCCGGAAATGCCTGCGTCGTGCCGTCGTCCAGCGTCACGCCGACATCGGCGGCGCCGAGGTTGCCGATGACGGTGACCAGCATGCTCTGCACATCGCTTGCACCGGCCGCGTCGGTCACGCGCACGGCGACGCGATAGCTGCCGTCGGTCGCGTAGAAACGCGAGGCCGTCACGCCGGCCGCGTCGCCGAACACGCCGTCGCCGTCGAGATCCCAGTCGTAGGTGAGCGTGTCGCCGGCGTCGGGATCGACGCTGTTCGCCGCGGTGAACGCGATCGTGCGCGGCGGACCGTCGGCGATCGAGCCGGCGTCGAGCGCGATCGCAGCCGACGGCGCGACGTTCGTGCAGCCGTCGCAATAGGAAAGGCGCGAGATGCGGCCGGACAGGAGATTGACCAGGAAGATGTCGCCGCCGGGACCGGACATCAGCTGCACCGCGGTCGCGGTGGTGCCGTCGAAGAACGGCGTCGCATTGTCGTCCGCGGGCGGATCCGGAATGCCGTCGCCGTTCGCGTCGACATACGGAATGTTGAAGACGACGGTGCGGCTGTTGTCGGCGAAGAAAAGCGAGTTCTGGTAGAGCGGCGGGTAGCTCGTGCCTTCGTAGAACGCGAGCCCGGTGATGTCCGATCCGCTGCCGGTGTCGGGACCCGCGTTGTGATTGTAGGTGTACCAGGGCGGCGTCGCCGGTGTGCGTTCGCCGTGATCGTTGTAAAGGCGCTGGCAGGTCGGCACGTCGAAGCCCGCATGCGTATCGCGGCCTTCGAAGCACGGCCAGCCGAAATTCCTGAGCAGCGGATTCGGCGAGGGCAACGCGGGAATGATGTTGATCTCTTCCCAGGTGTTCTCGCCGACGTCGCCGACCCAGACCTCGCCGCCGGTTCCGGGCCGGAACGTGAAGCGGAACGGATTGCGAAAGCCATACGCGATGATGCGCTGCGCATTCGGCGTGTTGCCGTTGCCCGCGAGCGGATTGCCCGGCGCGCCGGCGCCGGTCGCCGGATCGATGCGGCTGATCGAGCCGTCGAGCCAGACCTGATCGGTGTACGCAGCTTCGTCCTCGAGCCCTTGCGAGCGCAGCGAGCCGCCTTCGTTCGCGGGCGAGCGCTCGTCCGGCCAGGTCGGATTGCCGCTCTGGCCGAGATCGTGGAAGTTGAAGCTCGCGCCATCGCCGCCGCCGGCATAGAGATACCCATCGCGCCCGAACGCGATCGTGCCGATCGAATGGCTCGGATACTGCTGGTACCAGTCCTCGATGAGCACGAGCTCGTCGCTCGCGGTATTGCC
>DAISJF010000093.1:0-7295 GCA_036821625.1 Rhodanobacteraceae bacterium | reverse complement strand
CGCGCTGCGATTGTCCATTTTTCCCCTCCCAAGAAGGCCGGGCATGGTCCCGGCCTCTCGATTCTGGCATTACCCGAGGCGTCGGCGCCAGAAACGGCCTCGAGTCCGATTTTTTCCGCCCGCCCGGAAGCGAATCCGCGCCTGGAACGTCGCTCGTTCCGGCCCGGCAAATTCGCTCGTCTCAGCTGGCGTTCGCCTGGCGATCCAGCGCGTGGTCGCGGCGATGGCGCAGGTCCACGGCAAGGTTGTAGACGGAAACGAATGCCGGAAACAGGTTGGAAAGGACGCCGACGGAATCGTTCTTTCCGAAGGTGAAGTAGCTCACCAGCAATGCGCTGCCGGCGACCGACAGCCACCAGAACGACTGCGGCATGTGTACTCGCCGCAGCTTCTTGGTTGCGTAGAGCTGCACGAACCAGCGGCTCGTGAACAGGAACACGCCGAGATATCCGACCAGCTTCCACGGCGTGACCGTGACGTGGTGAAGGGTAAACAGGACTTCGTTCATGGGCGCGCAGGCTGTGCGAAAGGCGCGCGTATTCTACGCCCTCACCCTACCCTCTCCCGCAAGCGGGAGAGGGGAACAGCGCGTCTAGCCCGAACGCTGCGCCAACCAGTTGTGAATCGCCGGCGGCACTTCGCGCTGCGCGCGCCCCGACACGTAGATGCCGATGTGGCCGCCCTTGAACGCGATTTGCGTGTAGTCCTTCGTGCCCACGTGGTCGCCGAGCACGCGCGACGATGACGGGGGCACCAGATGATCCTGCTCGGCGAAGATGTTCAGCACCGGCATCTTGACGTTGCCGAGATCGACTTCGCGCTCGCCGATACGCAGACCGCCGTTGACGAGCTTGTTGCCCTGATAGAAATCCTTGATGAACTGGCGAAACGCCTCGCCGGCCTGGTCCGGGGAATCGAAGATCCATTTCTCCATGCGCAGGAAATTCTCGAGCTCGGTCTTGTCGTCGAGGATGTCGACGAGGCCGACATACTTCTGCTGATTGAGGCGCACCGGCTTCAGCGTGAGGTAGCACCAGTTCATCAGGTCGGCCGGTACGTTGCCGAGCGTGTCGACGAAGAGATCCGTGTCGACGCCGCGCATCCAGTGCGACAGCATGTTGTCCGGCGTATGGAAATCGACCGGCGTCACCATCGTGATCAGGTTCTTGACCCTGTCCGGATGCAGCGCGGTGAAGCACAGCGAGAACGCGCCGCCCTGGCAGATGCCGAGCACGTTGATCTTGCGGACACCGGTATGACGCGCAACCGCATCGACGCTGCGCGCGATGTAGCCGTTGATGTAGTCGTCGAGCGTCAGCCAGCGGTCGGCGCGATCCGGATAGCCCCAGTCGATCAGATATACGTCCTCGCCCTCAGCGAGCAGGTTCCCGACCAGCGAGCGATCGCTCTGAAGGTCGACCATGTAAGGACGGTTGACCAGCGCATAGACGATGAGGATCGGCACCTTCGCCGTCGGCTGGCGCGCGCCCTTGAAGCGATAGACGACGAGCTTGTCCTCTCGGTAGATCGCCTCCTTGTCCGTGGCGCCGTAGCCGACATCGTCCAGCTCGCGCAGCGTCTTCAGGCCCGCGGCGAGCTTGCGCTGCGTCTTCAGCATCTCGTCGATGGCTTTCGCGGGATCGATCTTGACGGGTTCCATGGCTCAGCGACCTCCTCGCGGCATCGACCGATGCGCGACATGCAGTCGCATCGGATGGCGCGCCGAGCGCGTCGTGCGCGCGGCACGCGCGAACTCGGCGATGCGCTCGGCAAAGCTCGGCACGGGCCTGCCGCTCCGGCTCGGGCTGTGCGCCACCTTGGCGACGCTCTTCTTGCTTCGCGGCGGCGATGTCGGTCGTTGTACGTGCGCGGCCGGCGCGCGCTGCGCCACGCGCGTGCGAGGCGGTGACTTCTGCACGCGCGCGCGTAATGCCGCGATGCGCGTTTCGCTGGGGAGCGTGACCTCCGGCTCCGGAACCTCGGGCGGCAGAGTGACCAGCGGCGGCGCGGGCCGCTTCGTCGGCGAAGGACGCACGCGCCTCGGCTTGGCCTTGGCTTTCGCGGCCTTCTTCGGCGTCGCGGGACGGCGCGAGGGCGCGGGTCGCTCCAGCTTCATAGCCGCCTTCAGCGCGGCGACTTCCCTGCGCAGATCCTCGACTTCGCGCGCGAGGTCGCTCGCAGCACCGCTGCTGCCGTTGCGGAACTCGCGGCGCAGGTCGTGCAGCCGCTGGCCGATGCTATCGAGCTCGCTGCGCGTCGGCATGCCGAAATCGGTCGCGATGCGCTCGACTTCCTGCTGCATCTGCGAGCGCACGCGCATCTGGGCGTTGACCAGCGCACCATAGATTTCGCGAAACTCCTGCGACAGCGCGATCTGGGCGTAGGCTTCTTCCGCGGCGTCGACCCAGAGATCGTAGAGCGCGCGCAGCGAGTCGATCTGGCGTCCGGGCTCTTCGCGCGCGGCGAGCTTGCTCTCGAACAGCTCGAACGCATTCGCGCTCGCCTTCATGATGAGTGCGTTGTAACGGCCGCTCTGCTCCTGATATTCGATCAGGGCGACGGCCATCTTCTGGTAGTGCTCCTGGTGCTCGCGCAGGAAACCGAATGCGGGCACGCGCAGCCAGCTTTTCGCTTCGCGCGCGGGCTCGAAACTCGCGGCGATGTCGGGTGCCATGCCGCGCATCATCTGCTCGAAGCTCTTGACGCCCTGCCCCGAAATCTCGCGCAACGCCTGCGCGACCGGATTCACGAACAGCGACGCGCCGCTGTCCGGCATCTGGAATCCGTCACGCAGCGCATCCGTCCATGCCGGTGCCGCGGAGCCGCGCGCGGCCGTTGCGGCCGCGATCATCGATTGCGCGAATGCGGTGAAGCTCTTCGCGCTGGCCAGCACGCGCTCGATCGTCTCGCTTTGCTTACCGGCGCCGCCGAACATGCGCGCCCATTGCTCGAAGCCTTCGTGCCATGGCACCGCCGAAGGATCATTGCCGGCCGTCGCGCGGGCTTCGCGCGTCAGATCCTGCCAGGCGTTCCAGTATTGGCGCGACAGCGCCTGCCACTGGTCCATCCATTCGTTCTTGGGCCCGTTGCTCATGTCCGGATTCCTCGCGCGCGATCGTTCCCGCCGAAGTGCGGGCATCGCGGTTCCAGTGTATTACGGCGCCCCAAACTTACCATGACGCACGGGCGCTTACGCCCGAATTCGGCGGCAATGAGGTCGGTCCTTGCGTGCTCGACGCGGTGCGGCGCGGCCGGGGCTGCGGTCAGCGCCGCGTGTAGACGTACACGGTCGCGGGCGGAACGTTGAGCCAGGCGACTCCGGCGCGCGATACGGCGATGTGGAGCTTGTCCAGGAGCTCGCGTGACACCGGGCTTGCCGGACCGTACGTGAACTGGATGAACCGCCCTCCGTCGCGCAGGACATCGAAGACGCCGCCGAGAATCGCGCGCTGCGTGACGCGCGGCATCGAGAGCATGCCGAGGCCGCTGACCACGGCGTCGACGCCGCCGTCGCGCGCGAATGCGCTGTCGCGAACGATCGCGCTCAATGCCTGCGCATCGCCGCAGACGACGCGGACACCGGGAAAGCGTTGGCTCAACAGCTGATGCAGTTCTTCGTTCAGTTCGACGACGAGCAGACGGTCGGGCTCGATGCCGTGTTCGAGCAGCGCCTCGGTGAATACGCCGGTACCGCCGCCGAGCTCGACGATGTGGCGCGCGCCGGCCGGCAGCTGGTCGATCATGAGTCGCGCCAGCTGGCGACTGGACGGCGACAACGCCGCCATCGCGCGCGGATTGCGCAGCCACTGACGAAAGAACGTCCACGCGTCCGGCTGCGCGACGTCGCGCCGAGCCGGAGGATCACGCCGCGTTCGCCGTCGATCGTGGGTCATGCCGGGCTGCCGGATGGCGGGGCGCCGATGATAACGAGCGCACCGGCCGCTGCGAAGGCCCGAAATAGAAACCCCGCGACGACCAGGGGAAATCGTCGCGGGGCGGATACGCTGGTAACGGGGAAGGGGGAGGGAGGGGTACGTTACCAGCGTTGAACGTCAATCCGGTTATCTGCCGTAGTAGCCGGCCTGGTGGTAGCCGCCGTGACTGTAGCCGCCGTGACCGTAATAGCCGCCGTGGCCATGCCCATAGCCGCCGTATCCGCCGTGGCCGCGATAGTAGCCGTGGCCGCCGCGGTAGTAGCCGCGCCCGTAGCCGCCGTAGTAGTAGACCGAGGAATAGCCCGGATAGTAGGCCGGGTAATACGTCGGATAGTACGCAGCGCCATAGTAGGCAGGGCCGTAGTACGCCGGGTAATAGGCCGATGCATAGCCGCAGCAGCCGTTGTAATAGCCGAAGCCGAAGCCCGGCACGCCGACGCTGACGCCGACGCTGAAATGACCGTGTGCGAACGCTGACGGCGTTGCCAGCGCCACGCCGGCGCCAAGAAGGCCCAGCAACGCAAAGCGGACGCTGTACTTGCGCAATGCAGACATGGATGAAAATCCCTCCTTCAGGATCCAAGCGCATCGTGCGGCGCACCCGCTGAATCACCCCTGAAATTCTTCGCAGCGCGCCGTTAAGGAAACGTCAGCGATTTGCAATGCCCGCATTCGCGCGCGCGATCTCGTAGCACGCATGGATGCGCGGATTGCGCTCGAAATCGAACGGAATGGTCGCCGCCGTGATGTCGCGCACGGCTAGGCCGTCGAGCGCATCACGATCGAGCCGGAATCGCCGCGCATTGTTGGAGAACAGAATCAGCCCGTCGCGGGCCAGATGCGCAACACAGAGTTTCAGGAGCCGTACATGATCGCGCTGCACGTCGAAGTCCTCGGCGCGCTTCGAATTCGAGAATGTCGGCGGATCGACGAAGATCAGATCGTATTCGCCGCGGTCATGCTCGAGCCAGCCGAGCACATCGGCCTGGAGCAGAAGGTGCGGCGGTCCCGAGAAACCGTTCAGCGTGAAATTGCGCGCGGCCCACTCGAGATACGTCGCGGACAGATCCACGCTCGTGGTCGATCGTGCGCTGCCCGCCGCCGCGTGGATGCTCGCCGTCGCCGTGTAGCAGAAAAGATTCAGAAAGCGCTTTCCGCGCGCGAGCTCGCGCATGCGCGCGCGCAGCCGCCGATGATCGAGGAACAGGCCCGTATCGAGATAGTCGAAGAGGTTTACGCGAAACGTGAGCCCGCCCTCCTCCACGTGCAGGAACTCGCCGCGCTCGGCCAGCCGTCCATACTTCGATCCGCCTTTCGCGCGGTAACGCGTCTTCACCGCAATGCGCTCGCGCGGCACATCGAGCGCGACGCTCGCGGCGCGCACGAGATCGCGCATGCGATCGCGCGCCGTGTGCTCGGGCACGTCGCTCGGCGGTGCATATTCCTGGATGTGCAGCCACGTTTGTCGAATGCTTTCGCCTGCCTGTGATGCCGTCGTCTGGCCGGCTCCTGAGCTTGGCCCTTCCTGCCCTACAGCCGTATAGACATCGATCGCCGCCGAATACTCCGGCAAATCCGCATCGTAGACGCGATAACACCCGATGCCGTCTCTGGCAAGCCGCTTGCGCAGATGCCGCGCGTTCTTGCCGATGCGGTTCGCGACCGCGGTGGCGCCGTCCGACAGCGGACGCTCGCGACGTTCGTCACTGCGCTGTTCGTCGCCGAGATCGAACACGAGCAGCCGGCATTCGATCGCTCCGTTGAACAGCACGTAGCGCTTGTGCGCGCGCAGGCCGAGCGCGTGACCGAGCTCTTCGTCCGACGTGATGATCGCCGCGCGCCAGCCGGCGAAACCCGAGCGCAGACGCTCGCCCAGCGTGCGATACAGGACGTGCAGCTCGCTGTGCTCGCCGAGCCGCTCGCCGTACGGCGGATTGCAGATCACGAGTCCTGCCGCTTCGCATTCCTGAGGCCGATGCAGCAGCGCGACGTCCTGGCGCGCGAGCTGGATGAAGCCGGCAAGCCCGGCGGCCTGCGCGTTGCGCCGGGCCTCGTTGAGCACGCGCGGATCGCTGTCGTAGCCGAAGAACGCGCGAGGCAGTTTGCGGAGGCCCTCTTGCGCGCGCTGCTTCGCGCTCTCGACGAGCTCCGACCAGAGCGCGGGATCATGCCGTCGCCAGCCGAGAAATCCGAAGTAGTCGCGTTGCAGGCCGGGCGCAACACCTCCCGCCATCGATGCGCCTTCGATCAGCAGCGTCCCCGCACCGCACATCGGATCCACGAGCGCGCCGCCGGCCGCGAAGATCTCGCGCCAGTTTCCTCGCAGCAGCATCGCAGCGGCGATATTTTCCTTGAGCGGCGCTTCGCCCTGCCCTTGCCGCCAGCCGCGGCGATGCAGAGGCGTGCCGGAAAGATCCAGCGACAGCGTGGCGCGATCGCGATGCAGGCGCACATTGATGCGCACCGACGGCCGCTCGATGTCGACATCGGGCCGCTGACCCGTGTGCGCGCGAAACTGGTCGACGATCGCGTCCTTGACGCGCAGCGCGATGTATTGCGTATGCCGCAACTCGCTCCCGGTGCCTACCGCATCGACCGCGAGCGTGCCGTCTGCGGCGAGATGCTCGGCCCAGTCGATCTGCTGCGTGCCCGCATAGAGCGCATCCGCATCGGCCGCATCGAACTCCGCGAGCGGCAGCAGAATCCGGCTCGCCAGCCGCGATTCGAGGCAGGCGCGGTAGCCGAGCGCAAGGTCGCCCGAGAACTGGACGCCTGCGAGCTTTTCGTGCGCATCCGCGCCGAGTGCGCGCAATTCGTCGCGCAGCAGATATTCGAGCCCCTTCGCGCAGGTCGCGAAGTATGTTCGCACCGTGTCGGCCACGTCAGCCCAGTTCCACGAGAAAGCGGTGAAAGGTCTCCGCGCAGAAGGCCACGTGGCGGGTCAGCCTGTGATCGTCCGGCACGAGATGCAGCACCGCGCCGTGTGCGCGCGCGAAATCGATCGCGCCGTCGACCGGACAGATTTCGTCTTTCCAGCCGTGCACCATCGCGACGGGCACATCGGCCGCCGAGAAGCGGCGCCAGTAACCCGGGATCTCGAGCGGCAGCGCGAGCAGGAACAGGCCCGCGCAGGCCTGTTCGAGCGAAGCGAATCCGGAGATGAAAGCGCCCATGCTCGATCCGCCGAACACGACGCGGCCCTGTTCCGGCGTATGCGCGAGCGCGCGTGCGATGCGCGCGTCGATCGCGCGCGCGTCCTTGCGCGCGTCGATGTCGAGATAATCCGGCCGCACGCTGTGCCAGCCGACGGCCTCGGCCACGCGGGCCAGCGCACTGACCTTGGTCGCGTTCGGTCCGCTT
>DAISJF010000092.1:0-7338 GCA_036821625.1 Rhodanobacteraceae bacterium | reverse complement strand
GGCCCGATGGTCGCGTGGATTCTCGGCATCACGTTCGGCGGCATCGCATTCATCGGTGGTACCGTGCTGACATCGCTGCGTTTCGCGGGTCTCCTATGACGACCGGTTTGAGCGCTCCGGCAATGTTCGCGTTCCTGCTGGCTGCGGCTGCGGCTGCGGCTGCGGGTGCGGCGCCGGCGATGGGTGCGACCGCCGCCGCCGACATCGCCGGACTCTACGAGAAGTCCCCGCTCATCTTCATGGGCGAATGGCATCGCAACGCGCAACAGCACGCGTTCCTGCGCGAGCTGATCCGCGATCCGGCGTTTCTCTGCCGCACGGACGACATCGTGATCGAGTTCGGCAACGCACGCTTGCAGCCGGTCGCGGACCGGTGGGCGTCGGGCAAGGACGTCAGTGAAGCGGAGCTCCTCTCGATGTTCCGCGAAACCGAAGTGCCGTTTACGTGGAACGCGCCGATGTACCGGCAGTTCTACGAAGCCGTGCGCGAGGTCAACGCGAAGCACACGTGTCCGCATCCGGTGCGGCTGCTGCTCGCCGATCCGCCGATCGACTGGTCGAAAGTGAAGACGCTGCAGGATTTCATGTCGTTCCAGGACCGCGACGGTTACTATGCCGACCTGGTCGATCGCGAAGTGCTGGCGAAGAAGCACCGTGCGTTGCTGATCGCCGGCGAACCGCACGCGCTGCGCGCGTTGCCGACGCACGCCGATGATGAGGAAGGGTTGCCGGAGCCGACGGTCGCACAGCTGATCGAGAAGAAGCATCCGGGCGTGCTGTTCTCGATCGCGCTGGTGACGACGCCGGCCGCGGCGCAGACGATGAGGATGCCGGCGCCGCCGAGCTTCCGCGTCATCCGTGGCAGCGACCTTGAGCCAGTGAATTTCGGCGTCATCGCGCCGGCCTGGAAGGCAACGCCCGTCGTGGTCAACGGCAAGCACGACTGGAAACTCGAGGCGTCCAATGCCTGGCCGCCTATGCGCGAAGTCGCCGACGGCGTGCTTTATCTCGGAGGCGACGAAACGCGCGTGTTTCCGCCGGCGTCGATCTATCTGGATCCCGTGTACCAGCAGCAGCTGCGCCGGCGCATGGCGATCATCAAGGCTTTCAACGGGCAGGATTTCGAGCCGGTCCTCGACGATCTCGTGCGCGAAGCGCAAGGGTCCGGGGCCGCGAAACCCTAGAGGAATGCGACATGGCGGAGAACAAGACACAGCCGACCCGCGCAAGCGTCGACAAGTATCTTGCGGCGATCGAAGACGAAACCCGACGCCGCGACTGCAAGGCGATCGCCGCGATGATGACGCGCGCGACGAAGGAGAAGGCGATGATGTGGGGGCCCGGCCTCGTCGGATTCGGCACGCATCACTACAAGTACGAGAGCGGTCGCGAAGGCGACATCTGCACGGTCGGCTTCGCTTCCCGCAAGGGCGATATCAGTCTCTATCTCGCGGATTTTCGCGAGCGCGAGAAACTGCTCGCGAAGCTCGGCAGGCACAAGAGTCGGAAAGGCTGCCTTTACGTGCGCCGGCTTGACGATGTCGATACGGCAGTGCTGGAAAAGCTCATCATGGGAGCCGTCGCAGAACGGCGGCGTCACAAGTCCTGACAGTCCCTACCGGAGAATGCTCATGCAAAGCCAATACACGCTCGTGTCCGGCATCGTTTTCGGCATCGTGTCCCTGATCCAGCTGATTCGCGCAATTGAGGATTGGCCGGTCCAGATCGGACCGATCGCGGTGCCGGTCTGGTTCTCGTGGATCGCGTTCGTCGTCGCGGGGGGCCTGTGCGTCTGGGCGTTCCGCTCGGCGCGCCGCTAGCCGGCGATCTGGCGAAAAAGCTCGGCGCGGCCTGGGCTCGCGCCGGCATCACTCTGTCCACGCCGTGGGGAGATTCGTGACGCACGAGGGTTCGCATCTTTCACTTTCGAAGCGCCGGCGTTCGCTCGCCGTCTGCGTTGGTGCGACGCTCGCGTTTGCCGCCTCCGTGCCGACGGACGGGCGGACGCGATCCGCGCGAACCACGCCCGCACGCGCACCTCAGGTGAACGCAGCGGCGACGCCCGCCGGCACGGTCGTGGTCACCAATTGCGACGACGCGGGTTCCGGCAGTCTCCGCGACGCCGTCGCAAGCGCGACAAGCGGAGAGACGATCGACTTGACGCAGCTCACGTGCAGCACGATCACGCTGACCAGCGGCGCGATCGATGTCGCGCAGGACGATTTGTCGCTGGATGGGCCCGGAGCCGGCAGCCTGACGATCGATGGCAGCCGCACGGATCGGCTGTTGACGCACGACGGCAACGGAACCCTGCGCATCCAGGGGCTCGCGCTGACGAACGGGTACTACGTCTCGCCGGGAAACTACGGCGTCGGCGGCTGCGTGTACTCGATCGGCAATCTTTCGGTGTACGACTCGGCCGTGTCTCATTGCACCGCGTCCGGCGACCTCTATGGACTGGGCGGCGGAATCTACGTCTATGGGGATCTCCGCATCGTCGACTCGATCGTGACGGGATGCCTCGTCGAAGGCACCGCCTCGGACGGGGGCGGCATACACGTCCTCGGCAACGCCTACCTGAGCCACGCACTGGTCACCAACAATACCGCCCGAGGCACGAAACTCTCGTCTGCGGCAGGAATATTCGTCATCCTCGGCGACCTCACGGTGCAGTACAGCACGCTCGCCTACAATACGGCCTACGCACCGGC
The DNA here is from genome assembly GCA_036821625.1 of Rhodanobacteraceae bacterium. GTDB lineage: Bacteria > Pseudomonadota > Gammaproteobacteria > Xanthomonadales > Rhodanobacteraceae > Dokdonella_A. The sequence goes on along the minus strand of DAISJF010000092.1, from coordinate 4,627 downwards.
CGGCGGGTTCTCGCTGGGTGCGGCCATTCATTCCTTCGGCAACGTGACGATCCGGAATTCGACCGTCTTCGGCAATACGGCGTACAACGTGGCCGCGCTCGTGCTCGAGGCGTACAACGACACGCCGACCGCGACGGTCGTCGACAGCACGATATCCGGCAACGGCGACAGCAGCACGATCTTCGGCGCGCTCTACACTACGATACCGCTCGCCGTCTACAACAGCACGATCGCATTCAATTTGGGAAACAGCGTCGGCGGCATATACGCGTTCGGCCCGCCCCTGTTGCTGGAAAGCTCGATCGTCGCGTCGAACGCCGGCCAGGATCTCAGGCTTGGGCACGGCGCGACCGTCGGCGGCAGCCACAACATCATCGTGACCGCCACCACCGTGCCTCCCGACACGATTCGCTCCGATCCCCTGTTGCTGCCGCTCACCGGTAACGGCGGTCCGACGCTCACCCATGCGCTGCAGGCCGGCAGCCCTGCGATCGATGCGGGGAGCAACGTGATGGCGCTCGCCACCGATCAGCGCGGAGCCGGCTATCCGCGCGTTTCCGGGTTCGCTCCGGACATCGGGGCGTTTGAATCCGCGTTCAGCGATCGGATCTTCGCGGATGGATTCGACGGCGGCACGGATCGCCGAGTCCACGATTGAGCGGAGCGGCGGCGGCGCGACGGCGTCAGGCTTTCGACTTGAGTCGCGCAACCAGCGCCGTCAACACCGCCTGAGCCTCCGGCGCGAACCAGCGATCGAGAAAATCATCGACGGGCAGCGAGGCGGGATCCGCGAAGACTGCGGCGAGGTCGGCGCGCGCGAGCCGTCGCGTCTCGCTCATCGCGTTCGGCGCGAGCATGAGCAGATCGGCGAGCCACGCCATCGCGCGCGGCACGACGAGGTCCGGCGCGACGAGCTCGTCGACAAAACCAATCGCCTTCGCGTCGGCGGCCTCGAGCATCATGCCCGCGACCATCAGCCGCTCCGCGCGATAGGCGCCGACCAGCCGCCGCAGCGCCGCCTGAATGCATTCGGGCACCGCGAGCCCGACCTGCGTCTCGTTGAGCCCGATCTTGAACGGGCCGTCCGCCATCACGCGGTAGTCGCACATGATCGAGAGCACCGCGCCGCCGGCCGGCGCGTGCCCCGTGATGGCGGCGACGATCGGGATCGGCGAGCACGCAAGCGCGCCGCAAAGCCCGAAGAAATCGTTCCAGAACACGCGGAAGTCATCGCGCTGGAGCTGCAGGAGCGCCGGGACGTCGAGGCCGGCCGAAAACATGCCCTCGCGCCCGCTGAGCACGATGCCGCGCGCGCCGTCCCGCGGCGCGTTCTCGACCGCGACGCGCAGCGCGTGCACGAGCGTCGGGTCGAGCGCGTTGACGGGCGGACGCGCGAGACGGAGCTCATGGATGCTTTCGTGCCGGATGACATCGAGCATGATCAGTTCCCTTCAAGCTGCCTCAACGCACCCCCTCTCCCGCTTGCGGGAGAGGGCCGGGGTGAGGGCAGTCGGAGTGAAGCGTTTCGAGTTTCCGCCTCCGATTTCGCACCGTCTTCCCGCGAGCGGAGAACGGGATTCATTCGTCCTTCGGCGTCCACGAGTACTTCACTGAATACTCCAGCGTCGCCTTTCCGTTCGCAGGCACGGCGACCTCGAACTCGAGCAGATCCGGCGTCTTTCGGCTCGGCTTCTGGCTCGACGACACGAGCGACCACGCGCGCCAGCGGTTCGGATGCTCGCGCACCGTGACCGGGCGCGCAGTCTCGCCGGTGTTCGCGAGCGTGATGCGGATGCCTTCGGTCATCTCGCGGCCGGGCTTGTCGACGTTGAACGCGGTCCGCTCGCGATTCGCCGAAAGATCAAACGCGGTACCGAGCGCCACAGGCACCGCGCGGCCTTTCGGCGTATCCGCGATCCGCGCCTCGCCGAGGAATTCGACACGATTGTCGCGATCACGCGTCAGCACGCGCAGATGGCCGGCCGGCAGATTCTCGCCGGGCGTGAATCGGAGCTCGCTGAGGACCGGGCCGCCGACGATCGCGACGTCGTTGGCGCCGAGCATCGGCTTCGGCGGAAACCACGCGCCGCCGCTCTCGAACGTCCAGCGCTGTTCGCAATCGAGCTCGTTCGCCGCGTAGAGCGGCACCTGCGTGACGCTCGCGTCGGGAAGGTCGAGCGCGCCGTCGATCGTGTAGCTGCGATAGTCGCCGAGCGAGGATTGCTCGGGCAGCGCTTCCGGCGCCGAAGCGCCGGCCATCGCGACCTTGGGCGCATAAGGTCGCGGGTTGATCTGGCGCGCGATGTTCGGCGAGCCCGCGATGAGCTTCAGCATTGCCGCAGGGTAGTCGCGACCGCTGCGATTGGCGACGCTCGCGAGCGCGTCGAGCTTCATGCGGCAGCCGTTTCCTTCGAGCAGCAGCGCCGAATACGCGGCGCGCCAGCCGAGGCCCGACGTCGGATAGGTCAGGTTCGCGGAGACGTCGCCGGCTTTGCCGTCGACGGTGAGCTGCAGCGTGCTGCCGGGCAGCCCGCTGCCCTGCGTGAAGCGCAGCGTTTCGTAGTCGCGCACGTAGACGATCTGGCCGGCCGTCGGACCTGCGGTCTCGTCGCGCACGATCAGTGCGCCGTCGTCGAGGCCGAGCAGCGTGCCTTCGAAGCCCGCGTCGCGCAGTCCGAGCTTGATCTTCTCGCCGCGATGCGCCGCGAGCGCGCCGCCTTCGCCCGTCGAGAGCACGCGCTGCGCGAGAATCCGCGAGCCCGCGCCGAGATCGAGCGAAACCGCTTCGGCGTCGAGCGTGGCCGGCAGGCCGTCGATCACCAGCGACTGGCGTCCGCCGGTGAGCTTCAGCGCGCGCGTTTCGTGAACGGTGGCATAGCCTTCACCGAGTGGGGAGGCGCCGTTTTCGAACAGCGTGTCGCTGTCGGCGCGGTAGATCGTCAGCGCGGTGTTCTCGGCGGCGCTCGTGCCTCCGCACAGAACGGTCAGCAGGACGAACAGCGAGCTGCGTTGCATGTCGCGACTCCGTTCACGCGGGGCGGAGCGCTATGATACCCGGCACGATGCAAGCGCGAGGACTGCCGATGTTGCGAGTGCAGGGAATCTTCAGGATCGCCGCGGTCGCGATGCTGCTGTCGGCTGCGACGGCGCATGCGGCAGGAAAGCTCGGCGTCTACGATGCCTGGATCCGCGCGGCTCCGCCGGGTTCGACCACGTTGGCCGGTTACGCGACCCTCACGAACACCGGCGATGCGCCGCTGAGCATACTGACCGTGCAGAGCGACGCGTTCCGCCAGTCGTCGATCCACGAGACGATCCTCGAGCGCGGCGTCGCGAAGATGCGCGAGCTGCCGCGCATCGATCTTGCGCCGGGCGCGACGATCGGGATGAAACCGGGCGGTGCGCATCTGATGCTGATGGATCCGCGGCATCCGATCGTCGCGGGCGAGAAGGTGGAGATCGTCTTTCTGCTCGCGGACGGGACGCGGGTCGAGACGTATTTCGATGTCGTGGCGCCGGAGGCGACGGGCGACGAGAACTAGCCGCTTTGCCCCCTCTCCCGCTTGCGGTAGAGGGCTGGGGTGAGGGCGGTCTCTGAAAAAGCGCTTCGTCCGGGGCGCACCACTTCGAGTTTCCCTCACCCGCCCTGCGGGCGGCCTCTCCCGCAAGCGGGAGAGGCGGATGGTCTGGTCAGGCCGCTTCGCGGTTGTTCCCGCCGCGTGCGCGTGACGTGCCGAGTGCACGCGCCAGGAAATGCCCCGTATGCGACTGCTTCGTCCGCGCGATCTCTTCGGGCGTGCCGGTCGCGATGATGCGGCCGCCGCGCTCGCCGCCGTCGGGGCCGAGATCGATGATCCAGTCGGCGGTCTTGATCACGTCGAGGTTGTGCTCGATGACGATGATCGTGTTGCCGTCGTCCGCGAGGCGGTGCAGGACGCGCAGCAGCTGCTCGATGTCGTGGAAGTGCAGGCCGGTCGTCGGCTCGTCGAGGATGTAGAGCGTGCGGCCGGTGTCGCGCTTGGAAAGCTCGCGCGACAGCTTCACGCGCTGCGCCTCGCCGCCCGAGAGCGTCGTCGCGCTCTGGCCGAGCTTGATGTACGAGAGGCCGACGTCGATGAGCGTCTCGAGCTTGCGCGCCAGAGCGGGCACGGGCTCGAACAGCTTGAACGCATCCTCGACCGTCATCTGCAGCACGTCGGAGATGTTGTGCCCCTTGTACATGATCTCGAGCGTCTCGCGGTTGTAGCGCTTGCCGTGGCAGACGTCGCACGGCACGTACACGTCCGGCAGGAAGTGCATCTCGACCTTGATCATGCCGTCGCCTTCGCAGGCTTCGCAGCGGCCGCCCTTGACGTTGAAGCTGAAGCGGCCCGGGCCGTAGCCGCGCGCACGCGCTTCAGGCACCTGCGCGTACAGCTCGCGCAGCGGCGTGAAGAGACCCGTGTACGTCGCCGGATTCGAGCGCGGCGTGCGGCCGATCGGCGACTGGTCGATGTCGACGACCTTGTCGAACAGATCGAGGCCCTCGATCGACTTGTACTTCGACGCCTGCTCGTTCGCGCCGTTGAGCTCCGTCGCGGCGAGTCGGAACAGCGTGTCGTTGATGAGCGTCGACTTGCCCGAGCCC
>DAISJF010000091.1:0-7387 GCA_036821625.1 Rhodanobacteraceae bacterium | reverse complement strand
GCGACTACGTGCAGCAGCGGGCCAGCTGGATCGAACGCCAGGCGGCGCAGCTCGGTGGTCCGGCGTACTTGCCACGCTGACGGACTGACTTACCCGCGGCGATGCACTCCGGTTAGCATGCCCGGCAACCCACCAAAGACCCGGCCATGGCCAAGCTCACCGTCGTCGTGCCCGCCTACAACGAAAGCGAAGGGCTGCGCGATTTCCATGCACGCGTGACCGCGGTGCTCGACAAGCTCGATCTCGACGGCGAAGTCCTCTACGTGGACGACGGAAGCCGTGACGACACCTACGCGATCATGTGCGCTCTGCGCGACGCCGACCCGCGTGTCTCCACGCTGAAACTCTCGCGCAATTTCGGCAAGGAGCTGGCGCTGACCGCCGGCCTGGACCACGCCGATGCCGACGCCGTGGTCGTGATCGACGCGGATCTGCAGGATCCGCCGGAGCTGATTCCGACCTTCGTCGCGCACTGGCGCGACGGCTACGACGTGGTCTACGGCACGCGTGCTTCGCGCGCCGGCGAGACCGGCTTCAAGAAGCTGACCGCTTCGGGGTTCTATCGCGTGATGGGGCGTCTGTCGCAGACGCCGATCCCGCGCGATACCGGTGATTTCCGCCTGCTCTCGCGCCGCGCGCTCGATGCGCTCAAACAGCTGCGCGAGCGGCAGCGGTTCATGAAAGGACTTTTCACCTGGGTCGGCTACCGGCAGCTCTCGGTCGTCTATCACCGCGATCCGCGCCATGCCGGCGTCACCAAGTGGAACTACTGGCGGTTGTGGAATTTTGCGATCGACGGCATCACTTCGTTCAGCGGAGCGCCGCTCAAGCTGGCCACCTACATAGGCCTCGTCACGGCCTCGCTCGCGTTCGTGTTCGGACTTTGGGTGTTCGGCAAGGCGCTCGTCTACGGCGACCCGGTGCGCGGCTACCCGTCGCTGATGGTCATGGTGCTTTTCCTGGGTGGCGTTCAGCTTGTCGCGCTCGGCGTGATCGGCGAGTACCTCGGCCGTCTTTACGTCGAGTCGAAACAGCGCCCGCTCTACCTCGTAGACGAGTATCATCCGCCGCACGGCGGAGCGTGACGCCGGGCAAGACCCACCGTCCGAGGGAGATCCATGAGCAAGCGTATCGCGTGGCTGGCAGCAGCCAGCCTGACTGTGATGTCTGCGGCTACGGGAATCTGGAGTTATCGACAGGCAAACGCGCCGATGTTCCTGCGCGGCGAGAACGACGAGCGTGAACGGGGACGTCCGCCGGTCGACGGCGACTTCTGGGCGATCCGACTCGGCTATGGCGGCGATCCGCATCATCTGCGCTTCGATCCCCACTGGCTGCTCGCCGCGAAAGAGCAGGACCAGCGCATCGCCTCCGGCGTGCCCGCCGGTGCGAAGAACTACCGCAAACCGGCCGGATCGCCGATGTCGCTCGATCCGAATGCGTTCACGCTGCTCGGCCCGCAGCCGCTCGCTGGCGAAGGCTTCGGCGCGGGCAACAATGCCGGCCGCACGAACGTGCTCGTCGGCGATCTCGATGATCCGGCCATCGCGTATCTCGGCTCCGACGGCGGCGGCGTCTGGAAGACGACGAACTGCTGCTCGTCGTCGACGACCTGGACCATCAAGACCGACTTCCCCGAGATCGCCAGCATGGCGATCGGCGACATCTCGATCGATCCGAACAATCACGACGTGATCTACGCCGGCACGGGCGATCTGCGCTACGGATCGTTCTCGTTCGGCTCCGCCGGCGTGCTCAAGAGCACCGACAAGGGCGAAACCTGGGTCGTGCTCGGCGAGGACGTGTTCAATCCGCTGTATCCGCCGTCGGCGAATGGTTTTCCGCAGTATCAGGCGATCAGCAAGGTCGTTGTCGATCCGAACAATTCGAACAACGTCGTCGTCGGCACCAAGACCGGCGTGTTCTTCTCGTACGACGGCGGCACGGACTGGAGCGGGCCCTGCTACACGAACACGTTCACGGTTCCGCCGACCAATCAGCGTCAGGACGTGACCGGTGTGCTCGCGATCAACAACGGAGGCACGACGACCGTATATGCCGCGGTCGGCACGCGCGGATTCCCGACGCCCGTGCAGCCCGATCTCGGCAACAACGGCGCGAACGGCGTCTACTCGACGACGATGCCGACGAGCGGCTGTCCCGACGTCGCCGACTGGACGCTGCTCAACAACGGCTGGCCGGCGGTCGCCGGCAGCGGCACGCCGAACACGACGCTCGGCCGCATCGAGCTCGCCGCCGCGCCGACGGACAGCCTGACGATCTACGCCATGGCATCCGACGCGAACAACGGCACGCGCAGCGTGCAGGGCGTCTACAAGACCGTCGACGGCGGTGCGACCTGGACGCAGACCACGGGCCCGAACGGCTTCATCGGCTGCCAGGGCGCCGGCTCGCAGATGTGGTACGACGCCGGTCTCACCGTCTCGCCGACCGATCCGAACACCGTTTTCGCAAGCACGGTCGACCTCTTCCGCTCGACGAACGGGGGCACGAGCTTCTCGACGAATCTGACGAATTCGTATTGCGGCGGTCCGGTGCATCCGGACAACCACGCGCGCGCTTTCGTCGGCGGCGACCCGAACAAGCTGCTCAACGGCAACGACGGCGGCGTCTACTACACGGCGAACGCGACCGCGGCGACTCCGACCTGGACCGCGCTCAACGACAGCTTGTCGACGATCGAGATCTACCACGGCGACATCACCGCGAACTTCGCCACTTCGACCAATCCGGGCGCGACCGCGGGCTTCCAGGACAACGGCAGCGCCTCGGTGCTGTTCTCCGGCGATCCGGGTCCGTCCGAGTGGACGGCGACGAACGGCGGCGACGGCATCGTCTCGCGCATCGAGCCGGTGCTCGGTCAGTGGTGGTACACGTCGATCTACTATGCCGCGGTCTACGTCAGCACGACCGGACCGTTCGGCGGCCAGCAGAACATCTCGCCGCCTGTCGGCAATGATCGCGCGAGCTTCCTGACACCGTTCGATCTGTTCCGCAACGGCGTGCTCGACGGACCCGACGGTTCCTGCACGTCGACCGGCGGCTGCAAGCACATCATCCTCGGCACGCAGCGCGTCTGGGAATCGACGCAGGGTGGTCGTCCTTCGAGCACGTGGAGCGCGAAGACCGGCGATCTGAGCAAGAACAACCTGATCCTCGGCGGCGACAACCGCTCGTACATCAACCAGATCCACTACTCGGTCAACGATCCGACCATCGCGATCGCCGGCACCAACGACGGCAACGTGCAGTACGTGTTCGGGCTCGGCGTCGCTGGCTCTGCGACCGCGGTCAACGTGACCGACGGCAACAACGTGCTGCCGAACCGCCCGATGCAGGACGTCACCACCGACGCGAGCAATCCGCTGATCGGCTACGCGGCGGTCGGCGGATTCAACGAGAACACGCCGTTGCAACCGGGCCATGTGCTGCAGGTGACGTGCACGGCGCAATGCGCGAGCTTCGCCTGGGTCGACAAGAGCGGCAATCTGCCCGACATCCCCGCAAACGCGATCGTCGCGAATCCGAACATTCCGGGCCAGATGTTCGTCGGCACCGACTGGGGCCTCTACTACACCGACGACATCAACGCCGATCCGCCGGTCTGGCAGCGCTTCGAAGGGCTGCCGCACGTGATGGTCTGGAGCCTCTCGATCGACCGCGGCTTCACCACGCTCGCCGCGTTCACGCGCTCGCGCGGCGCGTGGGCGTGGCCCTTGCCGCAGCCTGCGGTCGGCACGGCCGATCTCGCGGTCTCGTTCACTCCGGTCGACGTGCAGGCCGAGCCCGGTCTGGAGTTTCAGTATCAGCTGACCGTGACCAACAACGGGCCGAGCGCCGCATCCAATGTCCAGCTCGACAGCGCCGTGCCGAGCGGCTTCACGCCGAAGGGCAACAGCGGCGACTGCACGACCGCGTTCCCGTGCGTGTTCCCGACGCTCGCCAATGGCGACAGCGTCACGGTGACGAGCGCCTACTGCGTGCCGCGCGACTTCACCACCGATCCCGTCGCTCTCGGCGCCACCGTCACGTCGGACACGAGCGATCCGAACACATCGAACAACGACGCGAGCCTGGATCTGCCGCTGTTCATCACCGACGGATTCGACGACGGCTTCGACTGTCCCTGATCGCGCCCGGCGCGCCGGCACCCCGCGGTGCCGGCGCCTGCCGCGCGGCGACAAGCAGCGAGCCGCTCCGCGCGCTAAACTTGCGGCCTCTGCGGCACGGTGCCGCGCGCCCGACGGAGGTGCGCATGCTCCAGGTCAAGCATCTGCTCGCGAACAAGGGCCATCGCGTGTTCGCGATCGGACCCGATGAACCCGTGCTGGCCGCCGTGCGGCTGATGGCCGATCACTACATCGGCGCGCTCCTGGTCATGCGCGGCGACGAGCTCGTCGGCATCGTTTCCGAGCGCGACTATGCGCGCAAGATCATTCTGCAGAACCGCTCGTCGGCCGATACGCCGGTGCGCGACATCATGAGCTCGCCCGTCGTCACGGTGCGACCGGACGACACGACCGATACCTGCATGCGCATCTGCACGGACCGGCGCGTGCGTCACCTGCCGGTCGTCGATGGCGCCAAGGTGGTTGGGGTGCTGTCGATCGGCGATCTCGTGAAAGCGGTCATCGACGCGCAGACGCGGGAGATCGAGCAGCTGCAGCGCTACATCGCAGGCTGACCGCCGCTTTCCCCCTCTCCCGCGAAGCGGGAGTCGGGAAAGACTCAGGTCTCCGCATCCGGCTGCTTTTCAGGCCTCGCCGCATCGAACGCGCTGAGCTCCCGACACGAAGCGACGATCGCCTCGATCGTCGGATACGCGCTCATGTCGACGCCGAAGCGCCGCGCGTTGTAGACCTGCGGAACGAGGCAGATGTCCGCAAGCGTCGGCGTGTCGCCCTCGCAGAACTGTCCGGTCGACGGATGCCCGGCGATGAGCTCCTCGAAACTGCGGAAACCCTCGCCGATCCAGTGCCGGATCCAGCGATGCCGCGCATTCTCGTCGGCGCCGAGCTCGTGCTCGAGATAACGCATCACGCGCGTGTTGTTGAGCGGATGGATGTCGCAGGCGACGATCATCGCCAGTGCACGTACGCGCGCGCGATCACGCGCGGTCGTCGGCAGCAGCTTCATCTCGCCGTCGTAGGTCTCGTCGAGGTATTCGATGATCGCGATCGACTGGCGCACCACGCGGCGTCCATCCACGAGCACGGGCACCAGCTTCTGCGGATTGACCGCGACGTATTCGGGTCGATGCTGCTCGCCGCCGTCGCGCACCAGGTGCACCGGAATCTGCTCGTAGTCGAGGCCCTTGAGGTTGAGCGCGATGCGCACGCGATACGCGGCGCTCGATCGCCAGTAGCCGTACAGCTTCAGCCCGCCGACCATGATGTCTCCTGCCGTCGAGTCGCTCCTGCCGGCATCATTCGACAGGCGGCGACAGCCGTCAACGGCGCAGCGCGTAGCGGATGACGGTTTGCTCGATCGCGCCGAACAGGCTCGCTCCCGAGGCATCGGTGATCTCGATGCGCACGCGGTCGCCGAACTTCAGGAACGGCGTCGACGGCTTGCCATCGCGCAGCGTCTCGACGGTTCGCTGCTCGGCGAGGCACGAAGCGCCTTTCGCGGTGTCCTCGTTCGCGATCGTGCCGGAACCGACGAGCGTGCCGGCCGCGAGCGGACGCGTCTTCGCCGCATGCGCGATGAGCTCGGCAAAACTGAACTGCATGTCGACGCCGGCATCGGCCTCGCCGAACCATTGGCCGTTGATCCACGTGCGCATCGGCAGGTGCAGCTTCTCGCCGCGCCAGGCATTGCCGAGCTCGTCGGGCGTGGCCAGCACGGGCGACAGCGCCGAGCGCGGCTTCGATTGCAGGAAACCAAAACCCTTGGCGAGCTCGGGCGGAATCAGGTTGCGCAGCGAAACGTCATTGACGAGACCGACGAGCTGGATGTGCCGCGCGGCTTCCGCGGCGTCGACACCCATCGGCACGTCGTCGGTGACGACGACGATCTCGGCTTCGAGGTCGACGCCCCAGTCCTCGCTCGCGGCGAATATCGGATCGCGCGGACCGAGAAACCCCGCGCTCGTCGCCTGATACATCAGCGGGTCCGTGTAGAAACTCTCCGGCACCTCGGCGCCGCGCGCGCGTCGCACGCGCGCGACGTGCGGCAGGTATGCGCTGCCGTCGACGAACTCGTACGCGCGCGGCAGCGGCGCTGCGAGCACCGCGACATCGAGCGCGAACGCATCCGGCGCGCGGTTCGCATTCAACGCCTCGGACAGCGCGTTGAGCCGCGGCGCCGCCTGCGACCAGTCGTCGAGCGCAGCCTGCAGCGTCGGCGCGATGCCGGTTGCCTTGACCGCGCGGGCGAGGTCGCGGCTGGCGACGATCAGCGTGCCGTCGCGGCCGCCTTCCCTGAGTGATCCGAGTTTCATGCGTCGTTCCGGTTGCGTGATTCGGCGGCGCCCGCGGTTTTTCTCAGCACGGCGACGAGGTTGGGATCGAGCGGCAGCTTGCGGATGCCGTACAGCCGCGCGATCGAACGTTCGATCCAGCGCCGGCGGCGCGCGAGCCACCAATGCCGGATCGAAGCGAGCGGCCCGGGCCGCGATGGCACGCGGCACGGATTGTCGATGCGCACGATATCGAAACCGGCGATGCCGGCGAGGTATTCGATCTTGTATGTCGACAGCGTGCTCCGATGGCTGAAATCGCCGTGCTGGAACACGCGCCCGAACGGGCTTTGTCCGTTCGGAAACCGGCTGAGGAAAAGCCCGCCTTCGACGAGCAGCGCACGGATCGCCCGAAAGTTCTCGACGAGCTCGTCCATGCTCCAATGCTCGAGCACGTCGAACGCGACGACGAGGTCATGGCGCGCGCCCCGCGCAGCCAGCTCGCCGAGCGGGACATCGAACGTTTCGAATCCGTGCCTGTGCGCCGCTTCGCGCATCTCCGCATTGATCTCGACGCCGGCGACGGCGGCGCCTTCGCCCTTGGCCCAGGCGAGAAAGGCGCCGTTGCCGAAACCAATCTCGAGCACGCGCTTTCCGCGCAGCGGGACGTCGCGGAATTCGGCGGCGAAATAGCGCGACTCGCGATCCGTCGGCGCGAACGCGCCTTCCCAGTGCTTCCACGCCGCATAGTTCGCGTACGGATCGACGGCGGTGCGCGCGGGATCTGGCACGGACTCTCGTCCGCGCTCAGGCGCCGCGCGGCGCGCTGAAGTGCTTGCGCAGCCCGCGCCAGCAGTCCTGGTATTCGCGCTGGAGCTGCGGCGATTCCAGCGCCTGCCGGGTCGGATGGATCACCGCGCGCGTCTCGAACATGAACGCCATCGTGTCGACGATGTGATCGGGCTT
>DAISJF010000090.1:0-7458 GCA_036821625.1 Rhodanobacteraceae bacterium | reverse complement strand
ATATGGATGTCGACCGGAATCTTCGGCTCGGCGTTGTCGAGCAATTCGCTGCAGCTCGGCGGCGGCGAGCCGTCGTCCGAGCACGCGTATTGCGTCAATGCGCCCGCGCTGACCCCGTACGCGGTGAAGAAATCGGTGTTGTTGAGGCCGAGCCCGTGCGCGAGATGCCCGCCGGCCGAATAGCCCCACATGTCGAGGCGGGTCTGTTCGATGTTGTAGCGCGAGGCCGTATCGGTGATCGCGGCGAAGATCGCCGGAATGTCGATGACGGGGTCCCAGCTTCCTTCCGCGCCGTTCGCAGCCACCGCAAGCACGATGAAGCCATACGTCTCGGCGACGCTCGACCAGTCGTTGCGAACCGTTCGAGCCGCATTCGGCGCGCTGCCGTAGCCGGCGGTGCCGTGCAGCGCGAGCAACAGTGGCATCGCGCGCTGCGGCGAATAAACGGTCGGCACATAAAGATAGAGCAGGTGCGGGCTCGATCCCGGCACCTCGATCGAGCGCGACTCGTCGCCGGGATAGGGGCCGCCGCTGCCGTGCGAAGGATTGCTGGGTACCGCTTCGCCGGCCTCGAATCCGGAAGCGAACAACACATCGGTTCCGCGGCACATCCAGGCCGGCAACGGCACCGTCGTTGCGGCTTGCGCGAGCGAGAAGCCGACCGCCAGCGGGGCCACGGCCAGGAATCGCAACCGGATCATCGTGCAAGTCTGACGCGGGCGGCCCGAACGCGAAGTGAGCGGCGTCGCTTTCACGACGCTGTCCTGCGTGCCGCGCCGCAGCAAATTGCGGCGGCGCAGGATAGGCGACCGATCGGGCAAACAGCTAAGATGGTTCCGTTAAGCAATAATAAACATCCGTGGAGCTGCAGCCGTCGGGAGCCTGCGCATGAGCCGTTTCCTCCGTTGTCGTTCGTCCGTGCCGATGCTGGCTGCGCTGCCGCTGGCTCTTGCCGCGGCGCTGGCCGGCCAGAACGCGTATGCCTCGGGTTTCCAGCTCAAGGAAAACAGCGCCGAGGGCCTCGGTCGTTCGTTTGCCGGGTCGGCCGCGGCGCCGGATGACTGCTCGGTCGTCGCCAACAATCCGGCGGCGATGAGCCTGGTCAAGGACGGCTGCTTCCAGGCCGACCTCACCGCAATCAACTTCTCGACGAAGTTCCACGGCAGCGGCCAGGATTTTCTCGGCAATCCGCTGACCGGCGGCGATGGCGGCGACGGCGGCACGACGCAGCCCGTGCCCGCGATCTATTTCATCCATTCGATCGATCCGCAATTCGCGCTCGGCGCATCGTTGACCGTGCCGTTCGGATTCCAGACCGAATACAACGATCAGTGGGTCGGCCGCTACGATTCGCTGAAGTCGAAACTGCAGTCGCCGGCGCTGACGTTCGCGGGATCCTGGCGCGTCAGCGATGAGGTCTCGCTCGGCGCGAGCATCATCGCGCAGCGCACCAGCGCGACGCTGACGCAGGCGATTGACTTCGGCACGATTCTCGCCGGGCCCACCAACGGCGCGCTGCTGCCGCAGGAAGCCGACGGCTTCGGCAGCCTGAAGGGCGATGACTGGGGCTATGGTTTCGGTCTCGGTCTCCTGTGGAAGGCGACGCCGAACGACAACTTCGGCATCAACTTCCACTCGCAGATCGATCACACGATCGAAGGCGACGGCAAGTTCCTGGTGCCGTCGAACGTGCTGCCGCTGCTCGGCGGCGCATTCGTCGACAGCAAGGGCACCGCCGACTTCGATACGCCGGCGTTCGTGACGATGAGCTGGTGGCACACCGTCGACGAGCACATCAGCTTCGGCGCGGATCTCGGCTATACGCACTGGTCGAGCTTCGACAAGCTGGTCGTGCACTATTCCAATCCGGCGCAGCCCGACGCGGAGTCGGTATTCGACTGGCGCGACTCGTGGCTGGCCTCTTTCGGCGGCGACTATCGCCTCGATCCGAACTGGACGCTGCGCGCCGGCGTCGCCTACGACCAGACGCCGACCAAGGACGCGACGCGTGACTCGCGCGTGCCGGACGGCTCGCGCACGTGGCTTTCTTTCGGCATCGGCTATCGCGTCAGCGACGATCTCAAGTTCGACGCGGGCTATGCGCATCTCTGGGTCGACAATGGCGACGTCAACCACCTGAGTCCGACGTTCTCGACGCTGGTCGGACATTTCGAAAGTTCCGGCAACCTGCTGGCCATCTCCGGCCAGTGGCGGTTCTGACGGGGGTTTCCGGTTATGGGGAGCGCGGCGGGCGCCTTCGGGCGCCCGTTGCGTTTCTGGGTTCCCTCGTCGTCCCGGCGAAGGCCGGGACCGAGCTCCTCGCGCTCTTCCCACCACTGAGGGGACCGAGAGCGAGCTGAGCGCGCCGCGCCGTAGTGGAATAGACACCACGACTCGCGTTATAGTGTCCTCACTGTGTTTGCTAGGGTCACTGTCAATCGTGGCCTGATGCGGTTGACTTGAACGGTCCGCTCCATCGCTTTTGCCTCGTTTACTCCCAGCAGCCCCAGTCTCGGCCCGGAATCGTCCGCGGTCGCGATGATGTTCGTTTCAACTTCACCAAGGAATATTCGAGATGTCGAATCGTCAGAACGGAACCGTCAAGTGGTTCAATGATGCCAAGGGCTTTGGATTCATCACGCCCGAAAGCGGCCCGGACCTGTTCGTGCACTTCCGCGCGATCCAGGGCACGGGTTTCAAGTCGCTTCAGGAAGGCCAGCGCGTCAGCTTCATCGCCGTGCAGGGCCAGAAGGGCATGCAGGCCGATCAGGTCCAGCTGATCTGAATCCGGCGCAAGCCTGATGCACCAGGAGCCCCGGGTGGAAACGCCCGGGGCTTTTTCTTTGCGCGCGGCGTTGCGCCCGCTATCGCGGCATTGCCTTCGTCGCGCCGACGCGGCACTCTGGCAGCGTCCGCCGCCGCCGCAGGACGCAACGCGGCGCGGGCATTTCCACGGCGAAAGCCTGGGGAGGGATCGATGTCGGATCGTAGCGATGCGCCGGCGATGACCCGGCGCGACCTGTTGCGCATGATCGGCCTCACCGCCGGCGGCGCGGCGATGTATCAGGCGATGACTTCGCTGGGACTCGCGCGCGAATCCAAACGCAGCGGACCGATCGATCTCAGCGGCGCGCCGCGCGGCGCTTCGGTGCTGATCCTCGGCGCCGGCATTGCCGGGCTCACCGCGGCCTACGAGCTTCGCAACGCCGGCTACAAGGTGCAGGTGCTCGAGTACAACGCGCGCCCGGGCGGCCGCAACTGGTCGCTGCGCGGCGGCGACACGTACACGGAGCTCGGCGGCGCCACGCAGCACTGTGAGTTCGACGAAGGCAACTACATCAATCCCGGCCCGTGGCGGATTCCGTATCACCACGAGCATCTGATCCATTACTGCCACGAGCTCGGCGTCAAGCTCGAGCCGTTCATCCAGATCAACCACAACGCGTACCTGCACAGCGCGAACGCGTTCGGCGGCAAGCCGCAGCGCTGGCGCGCGTACGCAGCCGACTTCAACGGCTCGATCGCCGAGCTGCTCGCCAAATCCGTGTCGCAGCGCGGACTCGACGCGCCGCTGACGAAAGAAGACAAGGAAATGCTGCTCACCGCGCTGCAGCTCTGGGGAGCGCTCGACAAGGACTACCGTTACTCGGTCGGCGACGACAGCAGCGATCGTCGCGGCTATGAGCGCGATCCGAGCGGCGGTCTCGCCGGCAAACCGGTGTTCTCGCAGCCGATCAAGCCCGAGGACGTGATCCGCTCGGGTCTGTGGCAATACCCGTGGATCAGCAGCATCTACGAATTCCAGATGCCGATCTTCCAGCCGGTCGGCGGCATGGGACGCATCGGCGAAGCGTTCGGCCGCGAGCTCGGCCGCCTGATCCGCTATCGCTCGCGCGTGACCAAGATCGAGCAGGATGACCGCGGCGTCACCGCCTACTACGAGGACACCGCGAAAGGCGGCACGACGCTGCAGGCGCGCGCGGACTGGTGTCTGTGCACGATTCCTCTGTCGGTCCTGAGCCAGATTCCGATGAACGTCGGCAAGCCGATGACCGATGCGATCGCCGCCGTGCCGTATGCGGCCGCGATCAAGATCGGCCTTCAGTTCAAGCGGCGTTTCTGGGAAGAGGACGAGCAGATCTACGGCGGCATCACGTTCACCGATCTGCCGATCCAGCAGATCGGCTATCCGGTGCACAACATGTTCACGCGCGGCAAGGGCGTGCTGCTGGGCGCGTATTGCTGGGGACCAGACGCGTTCCAGCTTGCCGCGATGAGCCCCGAGGAGCGCGTCAAGGCCGCCGTGCGCTACGGCAGCCAGATCCATCCGCAATATCCCGCGGAATTCGAGAACGGCGTCGCCGTCGCATGGCATCGCTCGCCGTTCACGATGGGCTGCTTCGGCATCTGGTCGGAAAAATCGCGCGAGCAGCACTACGACAATCTCTGCGCGATCGACGGGCGCATCGCGCTCGCGGGCGAGCACGCGTCGTATCTGCCCGCGTGGCAGGAAGGCGCGGTCACGTCCGCGCTCGATGCGATCGGCCGCATCCATCAGCGCGCCGTCGCGGGAGATCACGCATGAAAACGCGATCGATCTGGCGTCATGTGGGCATCGTCACGCTCGCGATAACCGTGAGCTTCGCATCGATGATCGTTCCGCGCGCCGAGGAGACCGGTCCGTCGGTACTCGCGCCCGATGCGCTCAAGAATGCGAGCGGCGAGGAAATCTACACGCACATCTGCCAGGGCTGCCACATGCCCGATGCGCGTGGCGCAAAGGGTTCCGGCAATTATCCCGCGCTCGCGGAGAATCCGAATCTCGCCTCCGCGCAGTTCACCGCCGCTACGGTTTATTTCGGCCGCCGCAACATGCCGCACTTCGGGCCGCAGCCGGAGATGACCGGCTTCGAAGCGTTCATCGTGATGCATCTGGACGACGCGCAGATCGCGCGCGTCGTCAACTACGTGCGCAGCCACTTCGGCAATCACTACACCGACGAGCTGACCGCCGCGGACGTGGCGGCGCTGCATCCGTGAGATGCTTCCCCGCTCCCGCTTGCGGGAGGAGAGCCCTGCACGCCTGAGCTGTTTTCCCCTCTCCCGCTTGCGGGAGAGGGCAGGGTGAGGGGATTCTCGCGACAGCGCGGCGCACTTGTTCTGAAACGCCTCACTCCGACTCGCCCTCACCCCAACCCTCTCCCGCGAGCGGGAGAGGGGGATGCGCGTCTTCCCGATTCCTCTCTCGCAGAAATGCGCGGCGGTTCTATTCCGGAACCGCTTCGCCGCTTCCGCCGAGCTCCTTCGGAAAATCCTTGAGCTTCGGCAGCCCGTCCTTCATCGGCAGCACGGTCTCGGCGTAGTTCACGTGCACGCCGGGCTTGAACGGGACGCCCGGAATCGTCGCGGCGTAGACGTCCATGAGGCCGAACGGCGGGTGATACGTCATGAGGTGACCGCCGCACTTGCGGCAATACTGCCGATCGCTGTTCGGCGTCTTCATGAAATGGCCGACGTGGTCGCTGCCCTTCGTCACTTTCACGTTCTCGGGCTTCCACAGCGTGAACGCGTTGGCGGGCGCGGCCGCCCACGAGCGGCACGATGCGCAGTGGCAGTAGCCCATCGCCTCGGGCGCTCCGGTGACTTCAATTTCGACAGCGCCGCAGAAACAGGCGCCGGTATTCTTGTTTGCCATGAAAATCTCTCCGTTCTGAGGGTTTTCCCCGGCGCGAGCGATAGTCGTCAGGCGCTCCCGTGAAAAACGCCGTTTCGTCGGCGTTTTGGACAGCGGCTGCGTGCGCGAAGATTGCCCGGATGTACCGAAGAGATCTACAGGCCATCCGCATCGATCCTTGTGTGCTCAGCCGCGGGTCGGAGCCCGGGACGGCAGGGTCAGGTTCACTCGAAGGCGTTTCGCAAATGAACCCGACCCTTGCCCTTTCCGTCGCCCTCCTGGCGAACGTGTTCTATCGAACCACCAGGCCATCCGCACTGGGCGGCAGCCCTGCGTCGAAGCCTAGCGGCTTCAACGAACCATCCGGCTGCACGCGATAGGTCGCGATCTCGTTCGTTTCGCTCACCAGCGCGTAGAGAAACTCCCCGGTGGCGGTCAGTGCCAGGTCGATGGGCCGGCCACGCGTCACGGCAGCGACGCCCTTGGTGTTCAGCAGCGCGAGCTTCCCTTCGAAGTCGATGTGATAACCCGAGATGGTGCCGCTGCCGATGTTGGTGACGTACGCGAACTGGCCATCGGGCGTGATCGCGGTGTTGCGGCTCGCGCTCTGGTTGTTCCGTTTCGACGCGCTGATCGTCGTCAGCACTCCGTCGAAACCGAGCTCGTACGAAGAAGTTGCGCCGTCATTGAGCAAGCCGCCGAACGCCTCGGACACCAGCAACTGATCGCGCTTGCCGAACGCAAACCCGAACGGTGTCACTCCGTTCGAATCCTGCACGAGAGGCGCACCGGTAAGCCCGTCCGCGTGAAGCGGGAACGTGACGATCTTGTTGGCGGCCTTTTCCGTGACGACGAGGAATGCGCCCTCGGGGCTGAAGCCGATCTGGGCGGGTTGCGTACCGGGGACATTGCCGAGCTTGCGCGCGGAACCCGTGATCGGATGCAATTGTCCGCTCCGATCGAGCCGGAAGCCCGATATCGATTCGCTGCCGCCGTTGAGCACGTAGACCAGATCGGCGTGGGTGGTGATGCTGAGCGGCACATGGCCGGTCTTCGCCGTGTCGACGAGCGTCAGCGAGCGCTCTCCGACCGCGAATACCGACACCGTATCGCTGCCGGCATTGACCGCGAGCAGCCAGCGCTGATTGGCGGTGATCGCCAGGCCGCCCTGGTTTCCGAGGCTGCTGCCCGAGCCGATGCCGCCGGTGAAGGTTCTGAAAGCCGGCTGCAGATCGCCGTTGGCAAAACGATCGAAGACGAGGACGGAATTTCCGTTCGCCTCGTTGGACAACGTGTAGACGGCGCCTACCGGATTGGAAACGATGGGCTGCGTCGCGAACGCCGGAACAGCCGATGTCGCGATGATCGAGATCGCGAGTGCGAGAAAGCTGCGTCGAATCATGGGAGCCTCGATGGTAGTGACGGGGAACAGGCCGCCGAATGCGGCTGTCTCGAGTCACAACGAGGCGCGGCGCAGAAAAGTTCCCGGGCGACGATGAGCGAACGCGCCCGTCGACGAAGCGCGGCGCTGCGTCAACTGCCGGTTGCGAACAACACCCAGAGAACGAATGCGATTGCGAGGAGCGCGGCGAATCCGACGCCAAGAACCCAGCGCCGATTGGTCATCGTGCGCATACGTCGCGCAATCGACGGATCGGCCGCGATGCGCTCGCGCTCCAGGAGCTGCGAGACAACGCTGCGCAATTCCGCCGGCACTGCGTCGTCTCCGGACTGCGGCGCAAGCGCCTGCTTGACGCGCAGCAACGCCTCGAGCTCGCGACGGC
>DAISJF010000089.1:0-7469 GCA_036821625.1 Rhodanobacteraceae bacterium | reverse complement strand
GCTCGCGCATCTGGCGCGTCTGCGGATCGAATCCGGCGGCCATGGGCAAACTGGAAAGCAGGCCGACGACCGGCTTCTTCGCCACGCTGAGCTCGTGAATGAGCTTCGCGATGTCGTACTCGAGGAACGCCTCCTTGTCCGGCTGGAAGAACGGTATCGCGGACTGCCCGTTGGTCGAGTTCGTGCCGGCGAGACCGAAGAAGATCTTTTCGCCCGCCGTCCCGACCGGGACCGATTGAAGGCCCAGGCTCGCGGCGCGGTCCTCGTCCTCGGAAAACGGCAGCGGATCGATCAGCTCGAGCTTGATCTTGCCGCCCGAGCGCGACGCCATCTCTTCGAGCATCTCGCGCACGCGCGTGTAGTACGTGCGCAGCTGCGGCAGGTCCTGCGTGCCCTTGTCCGAGAAATAGAGGTACAGATTGATCGGCTCGTCGATCGACTGGATGATCTTTCTGGTGCCCTCGGACAGCGTGTAGAGATGATTCTGCGTCAGGTCGATCCGCGCGCCGCGGAACATGACGTTGACCAGCATGATCACCGCGACGAACAGCACCGCGAGCACCGCGAGCGCGGTTCCGGAAAGGGCCTTGCGATTGAGCGCCATCGTGGGTCCCTCCTCAGGCCGCTTTCTTGTAGTCGATCACGACCGCGTTCGCGTACAGCCAGACGCCGATCATCAACAGGAAGTAGATCAGGTCGCGCAGGTCGATCACGCCCTTGCCGATCGAGCTGAAATGGGTCAGGAAGCTCAGACCCGAAATCGCATCGACGACGCCCTGCGGCGCGATCGCGCGGAACGAGTCGAGCACGAGCGGAAAGCCCGCAAGCAGCAAGAGGAAGCAGACCACGACGGTCAGGATGAACGCGACGACCTGATTGCGCGTCGACGCCGAGATGCACGAGCCGATCGCGAGGAACGCGCCGGCCATCAGCAGCGAGCCGAGATAGCTCGCGAAGATCACGCCGTTGTCCGGGCTGCCGAGATAGTTGACGGTGATCCAGATCGGAAACGTCAGCACCAGCGCGATCGCGATGAACGCCCACGCGGCGAGGAACTTGCCGAGCACGGCCTGCCACATCGTCACCGGCAGCGTGAGCAGAAGCTCGATCGTGCCGCTCTTGCGCTCCTCGGCCCAGAGCCGCATCGATACGGCCGGCACCAGGAACAGATACAGCCACGGATGGAAATTGAAGAACGGCTGCAGATCGGCCTGACCGCGCTCGTAGAAATTGCCGAGATAGAACGTGAAGGCTCCGGACAAAATCAGGAATATCACGATGAACACGTAGGCGACCGGCGTGGCGAAATAGCTCCTGAGCTCGCGCTTGAATACCGTGATGACGCCGCTCATGTGCGCGCCTCCTTGCCGGCCGCTTCCTGCGTGATCGTGCGGAACACCTCGTCGAGGCGGCCGCCTTCGAGCGCGAGCTCGCGCACGGCGACGCCCTGACCGGTGAGCGCGTTGCTCACGGCAACGAAAATCGCGCGTCCCGGCTTCGGGAACGCGGTGATGCGGTTGTCCTGCGGATCGACCTCGATCGCGGCGATGTCGCCGACACGCGCCAGCGCATCCTTCGCCGCGTTGACGTTTTCGGCGGTCAGGGAAACCGCCTGGTAGTAGCGCGAGCGCGCCTCGAGCTCGCTCGGCTTCGCGTCGGCGAGGATGCGGCCGGCGGCGATGATGATCGCGCGCGTGCAGACTGCGTGGACCTCTTCGAGCATGTGCGTGGAGACGATGATGGTCTTGTCGCGCGCCATCGCGTTGATCAGCGTGCGCACTTCGTGCTTCTGGTTCGGATCGAGGCCATCGGTCGGTTCGTCGAGGATCAGCACGGCCGGATCGTGCAGGATCGCCTGCGCGAGACCCACGCGGCGCTTGAAACCCTTCGAGAGCGTGTCGATCGGCTGCTCGAGAACGCGCTCCAGGTGCAACCGCGCGATCGCATCGTCGAGGCGCTGATCGCGCCGATCGCCCTTGACATCGCGCACGTCGGCGATGAATTCGAGGAACTCGTTGACGGTCATCTCGCCGTAGCTCGGCGCGCCCTCGGGCAGATAGCCGAGCACGCGCTTGGCCTCAAGCGCCTGGGTTTCGATGTCGAACCCGCCGACGGTGGCGCCACCGGAGGTCGGCGCGAGAAACCCGGCCAGCATCTTCATCGTCGTCGATTTGCCGGCGCCGTTCGGGCCGAGGAAGCCGAGCACTTCGCCGGGCTCGACCCGGAAGCTGATGCCATCCACGGCGGTCAGGCCGCCGTAGCGTTTGCAGAGTTGTCGGGTTTCTATCATGGTCCGCTTCACCGTCATGGCGTGGGCGCGCAGGCGGCCGAGGCCTGCGACCCGCGAGGTTCATCTCAGTTGTTCGCTCGTCCGTGGCCGCGGAAAACGAGAAGCGGCCGTCCTGGCCGCACTGTGCTACCGGGCACCCGGGGAGTCCGCGACGATCGGGCTGCAGCGAATCTGCAGCCACCTTCCCGGCGGACGGGACACGAGGCGCAGCGGAAGATACCGCAAGTCTGGCGAAAAGTTCCCGGTGCAGGAACGGTCCGGCGGAACGAACTAGCCGATCGCCGCCGGGTCGAGCGCGCGCTCGCACGCATCCGCATGACCCGCCGAGACGAACGCCAGCGGTTCCGGATAGCGACGCCCGGGACGCAGCGGCCGGAAGCACGGGGCCGTCGCGAAGAAACTTTCCGACTGCTCGCCAGCGTGCCAACCCGGAATGCCGGCCAGCGGCAGCGGTCGTAATTCCTGCGGATCCGTGAGGCATCGACCCGACGCGATGGCCCGTGCGAGCGCCTGCTCGGCCGATGGCCATGACGCGATCTGCGCCGCGTGGCTGCGCGAGACGATCTCGTCGCGATCGACGATCACGGCCAGCGCCTTCGCGACCGGCATCTCGTCGTGCATCAGCGCATAATCGAGCAGCGCATGCCCGATCACGGTGACCGCGATCCGCTGGCCCCAGGCATGGCCATGCTGCACGAACAGACGCGGCCAGTCGTGCGCATCCCAGGCATCGAGCCATGCGCGTCGGTCCAGCCAGACGATCGCGCCGGCCTCGTCGAAGTGCGTCAGCGCGCACTGTCCGCGCGTGCGCTGCTTTGGTCCGACCCGGGAGATATCTGCGACCTGACGCGCGTTCATGGCGCGCTTGAGCGCCGTGTGCCCGAGCCAGATCATCGCGTTGAAAAGATCATGCGTGCTGTGTTCGCGCGTGGCGATGAGGCCTCGCCGCGCGATGCGTTCTTCATAGTGCAGGCCGTCGCCGAACAGGTCGCTCGACTGGGCGACGAACCGCAGCGTCGGATCGTCGAGCGCTTCGTTGAGTTTCGCGCACGCGCCGTCGCCGGCCTCCAACCATCGCGTGTACGGCGCGATGCCGGCGAAAATCGGGTGATCGGGCCGGACGTCGGACATCCCGGCCCGCGCCGTTGCCGGCGGCGAATGCCGCGTCGCGACGCCCGGGTCAGAACGCATGTTCACGAGTTGCTCCACGATTTCGCGTCCGCCGGAATGGTACGATGACTCCGCAATCTTGGATGCGACGGCAGACGGATCGGCGATGATCAAGCCCCCGGCGATCCTCGACGGCGACGCCCGGCATCTCTTCGAGCAGGCCTACGCCGAGCTGCGTCGTCTCGCTCGCCGCGAGCGGCGGCGCGCGAACAGTCCGGCCACGATCAATACGACCGCGCTGGTCCACGAGACCTACTTCAAGCTGCGGCCCGACATCGATGCGGCGAAACTCTCGCGCGCGGAATTCTTCGGCATCGCGGCGCGCGCGATGCGGCAGGTGCTGATCGACTACGCGCGTCGTGTCGATGCCGACAAGCGACAGCACTTCAGCGTGACGCTCGACGCGGCCGGCACCGAATCGGCGCCGGCCCCGGTCGCGATGATCGAGCTCGATGATGCGCTGCGCCAGCTCGAAACCGTCGATGCGCAGCTCGCGCGCATCGTCGATCTGCACGTGTTCTCCGGTCTCGAATTCAGCGAGATCGCGACGCTCGAGGGCGTCTCCGAGCGCAGCGTCTACCGGCTCTGGCGCAACGCGCGCGTGTTCCTGCTGGATCGGCTCGCCGCATGAACACGAACGATCGCGACTGGCCGCGCCTGCTCGCGCTGTTCGAGCGCATCAGCGAGGCGCCGCCCGAAACGCAGCGTCATCTGCTCGACGAAGCCGGCCGCGAGGCGCCGGAGCTGCGCGCGCGGCTCGAACGCCTGCTAGCGCTCGACGCATCCGACGGCGATTTCGGCGCCGACATCGCGAGCTGGCGCAGCCGCCTCGCCGCGGAAGCGGAGCCCGCGCCGGACCGGCTCGGCCCGTGGCGCATCGTGCGCGAGCTCGGCGCCGGCGGCATGGGCCGCGTGTTTCTGGCCGAGCGCGCGGACGGCGAGTACGAGCAGAAGGTGGCGCTAAAGGTCGTGCGCGGCGAGTTCGCCTCCGACGCGGCGCTCGCGCGCTTTCTCGCGGAGCGTCGCATCCTCGCGCGGCTCGATCATCCCGGCATCGCCGGGCTCGTCGACGGCGGCGTCGACGCGCAAGGACGCCCATGGTTCGCGATGCGCTATGTCGACGGCGTGCCGCTGCCGGACTATTGCGCCGCACATACGCTCGATCTCGAAGCGCGCATCGGTCTTGTCGTCGCGATCTGCGACGCTGTCGCGTATGCGCACCGACAGCTCGTCGTGCATTGCGACCTGAAGCCTTCGAACGTTCTCGTCGACACGGCCGGACAGATCCATCTGCTCGACTTCGGCATCGCGCGGCTGCTCGAGGCGCCGCTCGAATCCGGTTCGACGCGGACGCAACAGACGCAACTGCGCGCGCTGACGCCGGGATATGCGGCGCCCGAACAACTGGCCGGCCAGCCGGTCGGCATTGCCACCGACGTCTACGCGATCGGCGCGATGCTCTATGAAGTGCTTGCAGGCCAGCGGCCTTACGCGGGCCGCGACGAATCGCCCGCCGCGGCGGCCGTCGCGCAGGCCGCCGGCGAACCCGCGTCGCTGTCGCGCGCCGCCGGTCGGGAGGGTCCGGTACCGCCGCGCCGCCTGCGTGGCGACCTCGACACGATCGCGGCCACGGCGCTCCAGCACGACCCCGCGCGTCGCTATCCGGATGCCGCCGCACTCGCCGACGACCTGCGCCGGCACCTCGGCGGCTGGCCGCTGCGCGCGCAACGCGACAGCCGCATGCATCGCGCGCGCAAGTTCATGGCGCGTCACCGCGTCGCCGTCCCGCTCGCCGCCTTCGCGCTGGTGGCACTCCTGGCCAGCACCGGCTTCGCGCTGTTCCAGGCACAGAGCGCGCGCCGGCAGGCGCATCGCGCGGAAGTCGTGCGCAACTTCCTCGTCGATCTTTTCGAGGAGGCCGATCCCGACCACGCGAACGGCAAGTCGCTCGCCGCGCGCGACCTCGTCGATGCCGGCGCACGCCGCGCCGAAGCCGGCCTCGCCGGCGATCCCGATACGCGCATCGACCTGCTCGAAGTCGTCGGCCGCCTGTACGCGGCGCTCGGCGACTACAACAAGGCCGCCACGCTGCGCGAGCGCCCGGATGATCCGCGCCTGGCCGGAGCGCGTATCGATCTTGCCAATACCGAAAGCGAGCTCGAGCACGTCGATCGCGCGCGTCAGCTGATCCAGGCCGCGTTGAACGCGCTGCCGTCGAGCGGCGACACCGCCAACGCGCAACGCGCCAACGCGCTCGGCGCGCTCGGCCGGCTCGAACGACACGTCGGGCACTACGGCGAAGCCTCGAAGCGGCAGCGCGAACGCATCGCGCTGCTGCGCTCGATTCCGTCGACACCGCCGGTCGATCTTGCGCATGCGCTCGACAATCTCGCCGAAAGCGAGCAGCGCGAGGCGCACTTTGCGGACGCGGAGGCCGACGCACGCGAAGCGCTGGCGATCGTCCAGCACCAAGCCGCGCCGAAGCCTTCCGACCTGCTCGACGCGCGCGATACGCTGGCCGGCGCGCTCGTCGAAACCGGCAAGCTCGACGACGCGGAGGCGCTGCGGCGCATCAACGTCGAGCTCGCCGAACGCGAGTACGGCGAACATCACTCGAGCACCGCGGGCCAGCTCTACGCGCTGGCCGAAGTGCTGCGCATGTCCGGACACGCCAGCGAGAGCCTTCCGCTGTTCGCGCGCGCGCTCGCGATCTACGAGCAGACGTTCGGCCCGAGCCATACGTACGTCGCTTCGGTGCTGATGAGCATGGCGCAAGCGCAGACGGATACGGGTTCCGCCGACGCCGCGATCAAGAGTCTCGAGCGCGCCTATCGCATCGACCGCGATACCTACGGTCCGCAATTCCTGAATACCGTGATCGCCGAAGACGCGCTCGGCCGGGCGCGGCTCGCTGCGGGCGACGCGGCAGGTGCCGAACGCGATTATCGCGATGCCCTCGCGCAATTCTCCGGTCCGCTTGCCGGCCATATCTATGCCGAAGCATCGCGCGGCGGCCTGGGCCAGGCGCTGACCGCCGAAAAGCGTTTCGCAGAAGCCGAGCCGTTGCTGCTCGAGGCCTATGAGAAACTTGCCGGCACGTTCGGAGCCGCCGACTTCCGCGCCGAAGGTGCGGCCATCGATCTCGCCAGATGCCTCGCGGGCGAAGGTCGCCGCGAGGACGCGGAGAATCTGCTGGCGACGACGCGTCGCGCGATCGAGGGCGCCGGCACGCCGTCACCGTCCGCGTCCAAGCAGCTCGACCGCCTGCAGGCCGCGGAATCCGAATTGCAATTGCCGGGCGGTCGTTAGAGGCCGAAGCGTCGCGAATCAGACGGCAAGACGCGCGATCAGATCGTGCTCGTCCGCATGCACGATCGAAACGTCCGCGAACTGTCCCGGCTTGAGCTTCTGCCCGTCGTCGATGCGCACGATGCCGTCGATCTCCGGCGCGTCGCCTCTTGATCTCGCGATCGCACCTTCGCGATCGACCTCGTCGACGATCACGGTCTGCCGCGTGCCGATCTTGCGCGCGAGCCGCTCGGCCGAGATCCCGGCCTGCACTTCCATGAAGCGCTCGAGGCGTTCCTCTTTCACTTCTTCGGGAACCGGATCGGGCAGCGCGTTCGCCTTCGCGCCGTCGACCGGCGAATACGCGAACGCGCCGACGCGATCGAGCTCCGCCTCGCGCAGAAATGCGAGGAGCTCCTCGAACTCGGCTTCGGTCTCGCCGGGAAAGCCGACGATGAACGTGCTGCGCAGGGTCAGATCCGGACACGCCTCGCGCCACGCGCGCACGCGAGCGAGCACGCGATCGACGGCGCCGGGGCGCTTCATCAGCCTGAGGATCCTCGGGCTCGCGTGCTGGAACGGGATATCGAGGTACGGAACGATGCGCCCGTCCGCCATCAGCGGAATGATGTCGTCGACGTGCGGATACGGATAGACGTAGTGCAGGCGCACCCAGACGCCGAGCTCGGCGAGACCGCGACAGAGCCCGGTCATGCGCGTC
>DAISJF010000088.1:0-7509 GCA_036821625.1 Rhodanobacteraceae bacterium | reverse complement strand
AGCACGGTCGAATCGAGCCCGCCCGAGTGGCCGACGAGAATCGCGCCCGGCGGAACGTCGGCGAGCGCGCTTTCGATCAGGTCGCGGATGCGACGGTCGGACATCAATGCGTCACCGGCGCGCGAACCGCGCGATCGCGCCTCAATTCCACGAACAGACGACCTTCCCGCAATTGCCGGAATCCATCAGGTCGAAGCCTTTCTGGAAGTCGTCGATGTGGATCTGGTGCGTCAGCACCTTCCCGAGCGGAAATCCGGTGAGCACCATCTGCGTCATCTTGTACCAGGTCTCGTACATGCGCCGGCCGTAGATGCCCTGCAGCGTGAGGCCCTTGAAGATGACCTTGTCCCAGTCGATGCCGGCGCCTTTCGGCAGCAGGCCGAGCAGCGCGATCTTGCCGCCGTGGTACATGCAGTCGAGCATGTCGTTGAACGCGCGCGGGTTGCCGCTCATCTCGAGGCCGACGTCGAAGCCTTCCATGTGCAGGTCCTTGACGACTTCCTTGAGCGACTGCTTGGACACGTTGACGACGCGCGTCGCGCCCATGTCGGCGGCGAGCTTGAGGCGATAGTCGTTGATGTCGGTGACGACGACGTTGCGCGCGCCGACGTGCTTGGCGATGCCGGCGGCGATGATGCCGATCGGGCCGGCGCCGGTGATCAGCACGTCCTCGCCGATCAGGTCGAACTCAAGCGCGCAGTGCGCGGCGTTGCCGTAGGGATCGAAGAACGCGGCGAGCTCGCTCGGAATCTGATCCGGAATCGGCCACAGGTTCGAAGACGGCACGGCGACATACTCGGCGAACGCACCGTTGCGCGTGACGCCGATGCCGACCGTGTTCGGGCACAGGTGCTGCTTGCCGGCGCGGCAGTTGCGGCAGACGCCACAGACGACGTGACCTTCGGCCGAGACGCGCTGGCCGACCGTGTACCCGCGCACGCCGGGCCCGATGTCGACGATGCGGCCGACGAACTCGTGGCCGATCACGAGCCCGGGCTTGATGACTCTCTGCGACCACTCGTCCCACTTGTAGATATGCAGGTCCGTGCCGCAGATCGCGGTCTTTTCGAGCTTGATCAGCACATCGTTCGGTCCGATTTCGGGGATCGGAACCCGTTCCATCCAGATGCCCGGCGCCGCATCGCGCTTGACCAGGGCTTTCATCGTTGCTGTTGCCATGGGCGAAGAGTCCTTGCGAGGTGCGCGATTATAGGGCCCCGTCGGCGGATTCGATCGGGCGTGAGCCGGTGGCTCACTTTCCCTAGACTGCGCCCATGCCTCTTGCCGACACCCGCCCATCCGCGATCTTCCTGATGGGCGCGACGGCGACCGGCAAGACCGCGCTCGCCTGCGCGTTGGCCGATCGGTTTCCGCTGGAATTGATCAGCGTCGATTCGGCGCTCGTGTATCGCGGGCTCGATATCGGCGCGGCAAAACCCGACGCCAAGATGCTGGCGCGCCATCCGCACCGGCTGATCGACATTCGCGACCCGTCGCAGCCGTACTCGGCGGCGGAATTCCGCAACGACGCGCTCGCTGCGATGGGCGAGATCGCGAGCGCCGCACGCATCCCGGTGCTGGTCGGCGGGACCGGCCTCTACTTTCGTGCGCTTGCGACGGGACTGTCCGAACTGCCCGAGGCGTCGCATGAGCTGCGCGCAGAAATCGCCGGCGAAGCGGCGCGCATCGGCTGGCCCGCGCTGCACGAGCGCTTGCGCGCGCTCGATCCGGCGACGGCCGCGCGCATTCGCGCGGGCGATGCGCAGCGCATCCAGCGCGCGCTCGAAATCATCGCGCTCACGGGCCGATCCGTGTCGCTGCAGACCGGAGGCCCACCTCGGCGACCCCCGTGGCGGCTGCTCAAGCTCGCACTCGTGCCCGAGGATCGCTCGCAGCTGCATGCGCGCATCGCCGAACGCTTCGATGCGATGCTCGCTGCCGGCCTGCTCGACGAAGTCCGGGCGCTTCGTGCGCGCAGCGATCTGCATGTCGACCTGCCGGCGCTGCGCGCGGTCGGCTACCGCCAGGCCTGGGAACACCTTGAGGGCCGGACCGATGCCCCCACGTTTCGAGAGCGCGCGATCTTCGCCACGCGCCAGCTGGCCAAGCGCCAGACGACCTGGCTTCGCGGGGAGCTCGATGCACGGTGGTTCGACCCGGAAACGGAACGCAGCGCGGAGCTCGTTGCCGAGGCCGTGCGTGCGTTCCTGGGTGAAATGTAGTGAATTCGTGAATCCGTGTACCACGGCATTTTATTTGCCGGAACAAATCGTTAAGATGGATTGGTCGAAAACATGAACGCTGGTTGAACTGGGGCGTCCGGACGCTTTGCGCCGCGCGGCTTTTTTGCCGGTTCGAGGATTTGCTGGTGGAGAAAAAGACCATGGCCAAGGGGCAGTCGTTGCAGGATCCGTTTCTGAATGCATTGCGGCGTGAACGTGTGCCGGTTTCGATCTACCTCGTCAACGGCATCAAGTTGCAGGGTACGGTGGAGTCTTTCGACCAGTTCGTCGTGCTCCTGCGCAACACGGTCAGCCAGATGGTCTACAAGCACGCGATATCGACGGTCGTCCCGACCCGGAATGTCCGCGTAGGTCCGGAAAGCCCGGGCTCCGCGCCGGCGCCGTCCGATACGCCCGAACATCACGAGTAAGTACCGCTGTTCGAACGATCCCGAAAAGGCGAACGGGCGCTCCTGCTGCAACCGCAGGCGCCGGGCCGCGCCGATCCTGTCGCGCTGGATGAATTCGGCGAGCTCGCGCGCTCGGCCGGCGCCGCGGTCGTGGGCTCGCTGACCGCACGCGTCGACAAGCCGAATCCGCGCTATTACGTCGGCACCGGCAAGGCCGAGGAGCTCGCGACGCAGCGCAAGGCGCTCGACGCGGACCTGATCCTCGTGAACCGCAGCCTGAGCCCCGTGCAGGAGCGCAATCTGGAGAAGCTGACCGAATGCCGGGTCGTCGATCGCACGGGGCTGATCCTCGATATCTTCGCGCAGCGCGCGCGCTCGCACGAAGGCAAGCTGCAGGTCGAGCTCGCGCAGCTCAAGCACATGTCGACGCGGCTCGTGCGCGGCTGGACCCATCTGGAGCGCCAGCGCGGCGGTGCCATCGGCTTGCGCGGCCCCGGCGAGACGCAGCTCGAGCTCGACCGCCGCCTGCTCGGCGACCGCATGAAGCAGCTGCAGAAGCGCCTCGACAAAGTCGAAGTGCAGCGCAATCAGGCGCGGCGCGCGCGCCAGCGCAATGCGGTGCCGGTCGTTGCGCTCGTCGGCTACACGAACGCGGGCAAGTCGACGCTGTTCAACGCTCTGACCGGAGCGGGCGTCTACGCGGCCGATCAGCTTTTCGCGACGCTCGATCCGACCGTGCGCCGCGTCGAAGGGCTCGACTGCGGACAGGTCGTGCTCGCCGATACGGTCGGGTTCATCCGCGAGCTGCCGCACGATCTCGTTGCCGCGTTCCGCTCGACGTTGTCCGAGGCGCGCGATGCGGACGTCCTGCTGCATGTCGTCGACGCCTCGGATGCGGAGCGCGACGCGCGCATCGCGGACGTCGACAGCGTGCTGCGCGAGATCGGCGCCGGCGATCTGCCGCAGGTGCTCGTCTACAACAAGATCGATCGGATCGCCGACGCGTTGCCACGCCTCGACGCGATCGACGGCGGCGCGACGCCGCGGGCCTGGGTTTCCTCCGTCACCGGCGCGGGGCTCGACGGCCTCAGAGCGGCCATCGAGCACCGTCTCGGCGCCGAGCGGATCCGCGCCGAGCTGCATCTGCCAGCGGCGTCGGGCCGCCTGCGCGCGCGCCTCTACGCACAAGGCCTCGTGGCCGAGGAAAACCCGGAGGATTCGGGCTGGCGCATTCGCATCGACGCACCGCGCGCGCTTGTCGAGCCTCTGTTCGGTCTGCCCGACGGCGATGGCGACTGGCTTCGCCACCGCTTGCTTGCCCACCCCGGAACCCCTACCTACAATTAGTTGTGCGATCGTCCCTGATCGCTTCTCCAGGGCCGCACTTGCAGCGGGTGCGGTTCTCCACGGCGAGGCTCCCGAAGCGGCCATCCCTGGCCGCGATTTCTTGAAAAGCCTTGGGGCGCGGCAGTCACAGGCGAAGAGGTAAGACGAAATGGCCTGGAACGAACCCGGCAGCGGCAAGCAGCGCGATCCCTGGAAGGACAGCGGCTCCTCGCCCGACTTCGATGCGCTGTTGAAGCGGATCGGCGGCTTCTTCAACCGCCTGTTCGGCGGCGGTGGCGGCGGCTTCGCGATCGCCGCGTTCGGCATCGTGATCGCCTGGCTGATCTTCGATTCGTGGGTCGCGGTGAAGGCGAGCAACGTCGGCGTCGTGCTGCGCTTCGGCGAGTTCGCGCGCGAGATGGCGCCGGGATTCAACCTCAAATGGCCGCGTCCGATCGAGAGCGTGATCATCGTCGACGCGAAGCAGACGCGCGCGACCTCGGATCAGGTGCGCATGCTGACCAAGGACGAGAACATCGTGCTGGTCGATTTCAACGTGCAGTACAACGTGGCCGATCCGAAGCACTTCCTGTTCAGCGTGCGCGATCCGGACGAGACCATCAAGCAGGCCGCCGAAAGCGCGGTGCGCGAGGTGATCGGCGCGAGCGATCTGTCGTCGATCATGCCGGACCAGCTGACCAAGACCGACGTCGAGAAGGCACCCGCGCCGAATCCGAGCGCCGAGCTCGCAAGCCAGTCGCTGAAGGTGCTGCAGGCGACGCTCGACCGCTACGACACCGGCCTCGTCGTCAGCCAGGTGAGCTTCCAGAACGTGCGCCCGCCGCAGGAAGTCAAGGAAGCGTTCGATGACGCGATCAGCGCGCGCGAGGATCGCCAGCGCCGCAGCAACGAAGCCGACGCCTACGCCAAGCGCGTCATTCCGGAGGCGCGCGGCGAAGCGGCGCGCATCCTCGCCGAATCGGAAGGCTACAAGGCCGAGCGCATCGCCAAAGCCGAAGGCGACGCGCAGCGCTTCAACCTCATCGCATCCGAATACAAGGCCGCGCCGGAAGTCACGCGCAAGCGCCTTTACATCGAGACCATGCAGAAGGTGCTGGCCGAGAGCAGCAAGGTGATCGATCTCACCGGCGGCAGGAATCTTCTGTATCTGCCGCTGGACGGCGGCAAGTCGCTGGCGGCGCCGGTGCCCGACGCGGTCGCGCCGGCCGTCAGCGCGACGCCGGACACCGGCAAGGGAGGCCGCTGATGCGCCTCTTCGCCGCCATCATCGCCGCCTTGATCCTGCTCGTCGCGAGCAGCTGCGCGTTCGTCGTCAGCGAAGGGCAGAGCGCGATCCTGATCCAGTTCGGCCGCATCGTCGATCCGGGGTTCAAGCCCGGCTTGCACTTCAAGTTGCCCGCGCCGCTGCAGCAGGTGGTGCGCTTCGACCGGCGCATCCTCACGCTCGATTCGGCGCCGGAGCGGTATCTCACCAGCGAGAAGAAGGACGTCAACGTCGACTTCTTCGTCAAATGGCGCATCGCCGATCCGTCGACGTACTTCACGGCCGTCGCCGGCGACGAGACGCGCGCGCAGCAGCGTCTCGGTCCGATCGTCAAGAACGGCCTGCGCACCGCGATCAACTCGCGCACGTTGCAGGAAGTCGTCTCCAGCGCGCGCTCGGATCTCACGCAGGCATTGGTCGAATCCGCGAATCGCGCGACCGAGGGCCTCGGCATCCAGATCGTCGACGTGCGCATCAAGCGCATCGATCTGCCCGAGGAGAGCTCGGTGCTGCGCTCGGTCTACGAGCGCATGCGCTCGGAGCGCAAGCAGGTCGCCGATGCGCTGCGCGCGGAAGGCAACGAAGCCGCCGAGCGCATCCGCGCGAATGCCGATCGCGAAGCGCAGGTGATCAAGGCCGAAGCGTCGCGCGATGCGGCGAAGGCGCGCGGCGAGGGCGATGCGAAGGCCGCCGAGATCTATGCGAGCTCGTACGGACGCGATCCCGAGTTCTACGGCTTCTATCGCAGCCTCGAGGCGTACCGCGAATCGCTGACGACGCAGAACGGAGTGCTCGTGCTCGACGCCAAATCCGAATTCCTGCGCTATCTGCAGGAAAGCAAGTAGCACGTGGCGAACCTCGCCGCCGCGCTGTGCCTGGTGCTGGTGATCGAGGGTCTGTTTCTGTTCGCTTCGCCGAGACTCTGGAAACGCATAGCGGCGCAGCTGCAACAAATCGATGAGAGGACGTTGCGTATGATCGGGGCGGGAATGGTTGTGTTCGGACTGGTGGTTTTGCAGTTCGTGCGGTGAAGGTACAGACGGGAGCCGGTAGCCGGTAGCCGGTAGCCGGAAAGAAAGCGATAGGGTGCTCCCGATTCCCGATTCCCGATTCCCGATTCCCGATTCCCGATTCCCGATTCCCGATTCCCGTCTTACCGAATCGCCAAATCCGGACACATCGAAATGGGCAAGTCAGTCGTCATCCTCGGCGCCCAATGGGGCGACGAAGGCAAAGGCAAGATCGTCGACCTCCTGACCGAGGACATCGGCGCGGTCGTGCGCTTCCAGGGCGGTCACAACGCCGGCCATACGCTCGTGATCGGCGGCAAGAAGACGGTGCTGCACCTGATTCCCTCCGGCATCCTGCGCGACGACGCGCTGTGCCTGATCGGCAACGGCGTCGTGCTGAGCCCGGCCGCGCTGCGCAAGGAAATCAGCGAGCTCGAGGCGCGCGGCGTCGAAGTGCGATCGCGTCTCAAGATCAGCCCGGCGACGCCGCTGATCATGCCGTATCACATCGCGCTCGATCAGGCGCGCGAGAGAGCCGCCGGCGGCAAGGCCATCGGTACGACCGGACGCGGCATCGGCCCGGCCTATGAAGACAAGGTCGCGCGCCGCGGCGTCCGCGTCGCGGATTTGCACTACCCGGAGCAACTCGCCGAGAAGCTGCGCAGCACGCTCGACTATCACAACTTCGTGCTGACCCGGTATCTCGGCGTCGCGCCGGTCGACTTCCAGGAAACGCTGGATGAAGCGATTGCGTTCGGCGAATACGTCGAGCCGATGAAGTCGGACGTGGCCGGCCTCCTGCACGAGCTGCGCCGCCAGGGCAAGCGCATCCTCTACGAGGGCGCGCAGGGTTCGCTGCTGGATATCGATCACGGCACGTATCCGTACGTGACGTCGAGCAACACGACGGTCGGCGGTGCGCTTGCCGGCACCGGCGTCGGCGCCGACGCGATCGACTACGTGCTCGGCATCGCGAAGGCATATGCGACGCGCGTCGGTGGCGGCCCGTTCCCGACCGAGCTCGACGACGCGATCGGACAGACGCTGCGCGATCGCGGTCAGGAATACGGCGCCACGACCGGCCGCCCGCGCCGCTGCGGATGGATGGACATCGTCGCACTCAAGCGCGCCGTCGCGATCAACGGCATCACCGGCCTGTGCATTACCAAGCTCGACGTGCTCGACGGCATCGACAAGCTCCACATCGGCATCGCCTACGAATACCGCGGCAAGCGCACCGAGTACGCGCCGCTCGA
>DAISJF010000087.1:0-7526 GCA_036821625.1 Rhodanobacteraceae bacterium | reverse complement strand
GCGAATCATGAATGGCGATTTGCCGGTCGCGTCCGCCGCCCGCACGCCGAGCATCCGCCAGAGTGTCCCGAAGAGCTCCGCGCCGAGGCGCTTGCCGAGGCTCATCGTCGTTTCCTCCAGCGTCGACGCGGTTGCGCCGCGTGGGGCAGGGCGATGCGCGACGCCTCCGCCGGTGCAGACGTTCATGCGCAGCACGGAACCCGGCGCTTCAGTGCTTTTACGGTTGTGCCGGCGCGGCCGCGTTGCTCGTCGCCGCGACCGGCACCGGTGTCGACTGATGCTCCTTGAACCAGACCATCGATCGGTGCACGCGGTCGTACCCACTCGGATGGTCGTAGAAGACGATTTCCTCGAGCGGACCCGGGCTGAGCTTTCGATACGTGCTGAGCCGCATCGCCGCCATCGCGAAGCCGTGCGGCTCCTCTGCCGCGTTGAGGCCGAACGCATCGGCTTCGGCTTCGGCCTGACGCACGATCGAGTTCGTCAGCGGCGTGGCGAGCAGAAAGAACAGCGAGAAGATCACGAGCGCGAGCGGCAGCGCAGCCGGATCGGTGCGTCCCTCGAGCTTGAGCCGCGCTCCCCAGCGCGCGAGCGCCCAGTTCATCGAGCGGTGCACGACCCAGAGCGCGAACGCGATGACGAGCGTCAGGTAGACAGTCAGGCGAAGCCCGTGGTTGAGCACGTAGTGGCCCATCTCGTGGCCCATCACGGCCTTGATCTCGGGCAGCGACGTCTTGTTCAGGAGATTGTCGTTGAGCGCGACCCGCGTCGTGCCGAGGAAGCCCGCGACATTGGCGCTGATGCGCGTGGTTTGCCGCGACGCATCGAACTCGACGACGTTGTCGGTCGGAATCTGGTGCGCGCGAGCGAGCGAGAGCACGGCTTCGCGTACGGGCCCGGCGCGCAGCGGCTTGTAGTCGTTGAAGAGCGGATCGACAAAGACCGGCGCGAGCATCAGCACGAACAGAATCAGCACGAATGCGCCGGCGCTTGCCCAGACCCACCAGCGCTCGCCCGCGCGGCGCACGGCCGCGTAGAGCAGCGCGATGACCACGGGCAGGAGGATCGCTTCGACCAGAAGGCTCTTGAGCTCATCGCCGAACCAGCCGCCGAACGTCTGCGTCGCAAGCCCGTACTGATGCTCGCGCACGAAGCCGGTATAGATCTCGATCGGCAGGAACAGTACGAACGAGACGAGCACCCAGAGGAGCGCGTATGCCAGCGTCTGCAGCCAGGGACGCTTCGAGATGCGCCGGCCGATGTCGCGCATGCGCCGCGAAAGACCGGTGCCGAGCAGGACCGCAGCGACGCCGACGCCGTACAGGAAACCCCAGAGCTGCAGCCAGTAGCCGCCTTCGAAATACGCGTCCGACAGCCTGCGCTGCTCCGGCGAGAGGAGTCCGAGATACGCCTCGGTGGCGCGATCCACATCGAAGTTCGGGCCGGGCTTGGCTGCGTCGGGAACCTGCAGACCCGGCGGCAGATCGCGCACGATCGACGAAGCCGCATGGGCCGCCGGCAACACGGCGAGCAAGAGAAGGACGAACACGAATCCCCGCACGATCGCATTCATGCGTAGCCCCCGGCCGCTGAGTGCGCCGAAGCTTCGCCGTTTGCCGGTGCGGGCGTCAACTCGAAACCGGATCATTCCGCAGTGCAACAGGAATCGCCGCTGCGGTCGCGCCTGGGAGCGCTTCGGCTAAGATGAGGCATCCTTCCCGGGAGCTTCGTCATGCGGCTGCTCACCCTCTTGCTGTTGGCCCTGCTCGGTCTGCTCGGTATCGCAGGATGGTTGAAGGCGAAACGCCCCGATACGGATCGCCATCTGCAGCCGATCGAGCAATTCGAGAGCTGGATCGGAGGGGCCGGTCTGCTGTGGGGCATCCTGATCCTGCTGCGCTGGCTCTCGACGCTCGGTGCGATGTCGGTGACTTCGGGCGCGACGCTGGTCACGCTGCTCACTGCGCTCGTGATCATCGCGCTGTCACTGATCCTCGCGCTGCCGCTGTTGCGCTCGATGTTCGGCAGCGGCGATTTCATGAACAAGATCGCGCAGTTCACGGACCGGATGGCGCCCTACAAGATCGGCCTCGGCTTTGCCTGTCTCGTGCTGGTGCTGTACTCGGTGCTCGGTCGCGTGCTCTGACCGCAAAATTTTTTCGGCGCCCAAAAAGAAAGGCCGCGGTCGGATGACCGCGGCCTTGTGTGTCTCGCTGCAGAATCTTACTTCTTGCCGTCGGCACGCTCGATCACGAAGCCGCCGACGCTGACGCCGATGTCGATGCCTTCGCCGGCGCCCGCGAGCGCGAGCGAAACGGTGCCCTTGGTCAGCACTTGTGCCGTGCCCGATTTGCCGGCGCCGATGCTCGCATCGCCCTGCGCATAGCCGCCGAGCACGTCTTCGATCCTGTGCACGTCGGTGAACCTGCCGGTGCCGTTATCGATGCGCGACTTGCCGACCGTGAGACCGCCGCCATTCGCGGTGATCTTCACGTTCATCTTCGTGCCGTCGGCGCAGGTGACCACGCCGGTGCCTTCGGCGCGCTTGTAGATCAGCGACCAGCCCGTCAGAGAAAACTTGAGCTTGCAGTCCAGATCCGCCGCCTGCGCGCGTGGCAGACCCAGCGTCAGCGCCAGGACCAAGACCGAAACCAATGCCCCGAGATAATGACGTTTCATGCCGGATCTCCCTTCGGTTGGTGGTTAAGCGCGGAAAGTTTCGTTCCGCGATCCTGAATAGACCTGGACTTCCGCGCGCGGTCGCGCCCGGCCCCGTGTGGCGGGCTTGCGACGCGGGGCGCCGGCACGTGGCGCGCGAAAACGCAGCAGCTCGCGCCATCGATCGAGTTTGACCGCGCGCGGGATCGACGCATTGGCCGGGCTCGTCGACGGCAACGCCAGAAGCTCGATGCCGTCGAGCCGCTCCGGACGGATGCGCGGTCCGATGCGACGCTCGAACACCTGCTGCGCCTTCGCGCCGTTGAGCGCGATCGCTGCGATGGTCGGATGCGCATCGAGCAACGCCGGAATGTCATTGGCGACTTCGCTGCTTCGACGAATGCTGCTGTCCAGGCTGCCGGGTCGCTCGCAGTCTTTCAGCACGTCCCAGATGCCGACGCCCGCGGCGTGCAGGCGCGCGATCCGTTCCGCGTACGGGAGCTCCGGCCCGGCGCCGTACAGGACGCCCATGAACGGCCAGAAGAGATTGTGCGGATGCGCATACGACTGGCGCATCTCGAGCGAGCGCAGACTCGGTACGGTGCCGAGCACGAGGACGCGACATCCGGCTCCGACCTGCGCGGGAAAGCTCGAGACGTTCATGTCGGCATTGTGCATCAGGCGCGACGGCGACGCGTGTCCTATCTCGGCGCTGCCGGCCGCATCCGGGCCGGCAGTGCAACATAGCAGCGCCACGCTGCGTCAGCCGGAAGCCTTGGAAAGGCTGCCGAGGTCCGCCAGCACCTGCTTGGAGTTCTTCTCGGGATCGACGTCGCGATAGTGCTTGGCGATCTTGCCCTGCGGATCGATCAGGAAGGTCTCGCGCTTGGCATAAGTCATGCCCATCTTCGATGTGAGCACGCCGTACGCCTTCGCGGTTTCCTGCTTGGCATCGGAGAGCAGCGGGAACGGCACATGGTATTTCTCGGCGAACTCGGCATGCGACTTGACGTCGTCGAGACTGACGCCGAGCACTTCCGCGCCGGCCTTGCGCAGCGCGATCACGTCGTCGCGGAACGTGCACACTTCCTTCGTGCAGCCGGGAGTGAAGTCCTTCGGATAGAAATACAGCACGACCCATTTGCCGTGCTCCTGGGCGAGGGTGTGCCAGTCGCCCTTCTGGTCCTGCAGATGGAACTCGGGCGCGGGCGCGCCGTCCGCAGGACCGGCCGGTGCGGCGGGCTCCTCGGCGGCGATTGGCGCGGAAAACAGGGCGGCAAGCATCAGAATCAGGAACGGGGGAATCAAGCGCTTCATGAGAGGCCTCTTCGGAATACGGGGAGGAACGACGGGCAAAACGACCGGCACGAATTGCCGGTCATTCGTGAAGGGACCGGCTCAAGGCCCGGATTCGTTCGGATTCTGCACCGATTCGATTTCGATTGCAGTGCGGCGCGCGGATCGAAGCCGCGGGCGGCGCACGTGACGAACGGGCGAGATTCAGGCGCGCGCCGGCATGCTGTGCGACTCGAACCCCTTCGAGGGCGCCGTTCATGCTCGTGCTCAAGCACGTCTATCACGCGCACGGCAGCGACGGCAAAACGTATGACGTGCACGTCTATGCCGAATCCGCGGATACGAGCGACGGCGGCGCGCCGATAGAAAAGCTGAAATCGGTCAACCTCGCCGACGGACGCGAGCTGCGTGTCGTCGGCAAAGGACATTACGAGCTTGCCGACGGCAGCCTCAAGCTCGAATCGCACGACCCCGAGGCGATCTGAGCGCCTCGATCGGGCGGCGCCTTCGCGAAATCACTTTTTCGGGATCGCTCCGAATTTGTCCGCATCGTAGCCGCCGACTTCGAACACCAGCGTCTCCGCGCTCTTGCCGCGCGGGACGGCGTCGATCGAGACCTTGCCCGCCTTGGTCATCTTGGCCATGAATGCGCGGTCATCGGAGATGAAGATCGCGGGCTCGCCGGTTTCCGGAATATGCGCCTTCATGCGCACCGGTGCGGCATCGTCGAATCGCACGGAAACCGTACATGCGCTTTCGCACTCGAAGCCCTTGCCGCTGCCGAAGAGATAAACGCTCTGTCCCCACGCCGAGTGCCGGCGCAGAACCAGCCGTACGCGTTCGCTGGCCGGCGTGCTGTTGTAGATGGAAGCGGTGTTTTGCTGGCCGCCCGATTCCTTGCCGGATTGATAGATCCACAGGCGCTCAAGCCGCCGACGTGCGCTGATCGCGCTCGCCTTGGCGACCGTGTCGGCCAGCGTCTGCTGAATCTCCTTCGCTTCCGAGCTGTCGGGATACTTGGCGACGACCTCCTGACCGATCGGCGCCGCCAGCTCGTACGACTTCGACTGGAGCAGCTGGTGATACATCTCGGCGCCCTTGGCCGCTTGCGCGCGATCGACCGGCGGCGCTTTCGCCGCGGGCGCCTCCGCCGGCGGCGGCGCATGGCTGCCGGAGCACGCCGCAACCAGCATCACGGCGAGCACGAAAACGCCTGAACCGATCATGCGAGCGAGCATGAGTCCCTTCCTGTTCACGGCACGAGTTACATCGTACATCCGCGCCCGCGGCCTGCCCAAGGCCGCATCGCGCGCTCCGTCCCTGGACCGAACGCCATCGTCGTCAGAAATATCGGCACGGGTCGCGCCCGAGATTGCGATCGTAGGTCGAGACGTTCTCGTCGCGCTCGTGGCCGGCGCGTCCAATCGACCCGGCGCGGGCCATCCGGCGGCAGACCTCGCTGCGAGGCAGCGCTTCGGCGGTCACCGCGAAGGTCCCGGAATCCTTGCCGGATCGCTTGCGCGATGTCGCGCCGTCCGCCGTGATCTGTCGCGGGCAGGCACCGTGGCGATAGAACACTTCGCCATTCGCGGCGTGACATTCGAAGGAGACGGTCTCGCGCGGTTCGTGTGTTTTCGCATGCACGAAGGAAGAAGCCCGCGCCTGTCGGCCCTCGGCGCGCGATGCGCGCCCGTAATCGGGCGAGGCCGATGGCGGTGGCGGCGGCAGGATCTCGACGCGCGATTCGGCCTGCGCACCGGCGCACGCACGGTCCTGATACGCGACTGCGCCGTCGGCGCCGACGCACTTGTAGACGGACTCGGCGCCCGCGACGCGCACGAATCCGGGCGAGCAGGCCCAGAGAATCACCAGCAGGCCCGCCGCCCACCGCCTGTCGAATCGCCGTCTGTCGAATCGCTCGTTACGCATGTGTCCGTTCCGCTGTCGTTGAAGGCATCCATGTTCAACGCCCCGGCGCGATCGGACGAGAGGCGGCCGGCGCGCAGGCGTGTCAGAAATCGCTGATTCCGCTTCCGCGCCGGCCTTCGCTGCAGGCCTGCGCACATCTTTCTGGCAATCCCGATACGCGGTAGCCTCCGGCGTGCATGCGCAAGATCGTCCATATCGACATGGATGCGTTCTACGCGTCGGTGGAACAGCGCGATGATCCGACGCTGCGCGGCCGTCCGGTCGTCGTGGCCTGGCGCGGACAGCGTTCGGTCGTCTGCGCGGCGTCCTACGAAGCGCGAAAGTTCGGCGTGCGCTCGGCGATGCCTGCAGTGCGCGCGGAGCGCCTGTGCCCGGATGCCGTGTTCGTGCCGCCGGATTTCTCGCGGTATCGCGCCGCGTCGCGACACGTGCGCGAGATCCTGCTGCGGCATACCGATCTGGTCGAGCCGCTTTCGCTCGACGAAGCGTACCTTGATGTCACCGAAAACCGGACCGGCCTTGCGAGCGCGACGGCGGTCGCGAAGGCGATCCGCGCCGCGATCCGCGACGAGCTCGAGCTGACGGCGTCCGCCGGCGTCGCGCCGAACAAGTTCCTCGCCAAGATCGCTTCGGACTGGCGCAAGCCCGATGGCCTGTTCGTGATCCGGCCGGAAGACGTCGAGGCATTCCTGCGTCCGCTGCCCGTCGCGCGCATTCACGGCGTCGGCAAGGTCATGGACGGCAAGCTCGCCGCACTCGGCATCCGCACGGTCGGCGAGCTCGCTTCGATCGATGTCGGCGAGCTGGAGCGATGCTTCGGCCGCTACGGGCGCCGCCTGTCCGAGCTCGCGCACGGCATCGATCGCAGCGAAGTGAAACCGGATCGACCGACGCAGTCGATTTCCGCCGAGGACACGTTCGAACAGGATGTCCCGCTCGACGCGATCGAAACCAAGATCCGCGAGCTCGCCGTCAAGGTCTGGGCGGCGACGCGCACGACGGATCGCATCGGCCGCACCGTCGTGCTGAAGCTCAAGACGCGCGAGTTCCGCATCCTCACGCGCAGCCACACGCCGCCGACGCCGCCGAAGTCCGAGCGCGAGCTCGCCGACATCGCCGCATCGCTGCGCGGCCATGTCGACATGCCGTCCGGAACGCTGTATCGACTCGTCGGCGTCGGCCTCGGCAACTTCCGCGACGCGGACGCGCTGCCGCAGCCGGAGCTCTTCGAGTGACGTTCCCGCAGGATGCGCGGTGCGCCTACGCGCGGTCGCGAGCCATGAACGACTGCCTGCACGCGCGATTCACGCGCGCGCAGGCACAAAAAGCCAATTCAACCTCGTGGTGCTAGGACTGCGTGCAGCAATCCGCAGGCAGTGCCTTCGCCGCGGACTTCGCCTTCGCGGCGGACTTTACGGTTAGAGGCTGCGATGCTTGCGACACAGCGACCGGTCGCGCCGAGCGAACGGTCAGCACGACGCCGCCGATGGCAAGCAATCCGCCGATCGCTGTCAGCACGCCCGGCACCTGTCCCAACCATAGCCACGCGATGGCCGACGCCATCAGCGGCTGCACGTACATGATGCTTGACACCTTCGACGCCGGCGCACGCGACAAGGCGGAAGCGGTCAGCGGCGAATCGG